>NZ_JBSGBK010000013.1:0-149295 GCF_053601215.1 Amycolatopsis sp. NPDC004772 | reverse complement strand
GCGCGCGCGTCCCCCCCCGGCGCACGCACACCGCCGGCCACCTCCCCACCACTGTTCACCACCCCCGGGCGGGGGTCTCGTCCACGAGTCGCGCGGGCGGGCCAAGCCGTTACAAACCCCGCCGTAACGTCTCCGCGGCCGCCCGCGTCTACGCCGGTGACAGCACCGCCCCGCCTCTGTCAGATCGGGATTCCCTTGATCAGCAACCGAAAGATCGTCACCGCGCTGACCGCCGGGCTGCTGCTGCTCACCGCCGGCTGCGGCGGCGTCGAGCAGGTCGCGAGCCCGGCGCCGGTCTCGACGACCGAAACGCCGGCGCCGACCACCGAGACGACCCCGACCAGCACGGCGGAGACCACGACCGAGACGACCCCGGCGGACACCTCGGAAACCACGACCACCGAAGAAGAAACGACCACCTCGGAGACCGAAGAAGCGCCACGGACGCCGTCCGGCTCCTACGACGTCACGATTTCCGGCTCGGTCTCGGGCACCTCGTTCCGCCGGTCCGCCACCCTCCGCATCGTCGAGACGATCTCCTCGAGCGGCACCACGAACGACGTCAACCCGGTCGACGTCTGCCTGGTTTCCGGCAACCCGGCCGGGCAGCCGCAGCCAGGCGCGATCTGGTTCGGCTCGAACTCCGGCTGCGTCCCCGGCGCCGGCGCGGGGCACCTCGACCTGGCGACCGTCGACGTGGACGGGGACACGGTCACCGTCGAGCCCGTCGAGAACATGGCCGCCACCGGCGGCAACGTCTTCACGTCGTCGTCGAGCATCGCGGCGTGCCCGTTCTTCCCGGTGTCGGGACGGCTGCGGGTGACCGCGGGCGGCGGCGTTTCCGGCCGCATCGAGGTCACCGGCTACGGCGGCGCGTTCTGCGGGAAGACGGTCTACAGCGCGAAGATCTCCGGCTGAGTGCCTCAGAGCGGGACCACGCGGTGGTGGCTGGTCACCCGGCCGTCGTCGTGGAGGACGTGCAGCAGCAGGGCCGGCGGGCGGTCGTACTCCAGCGGGCCGCCGTCGGTCCAGCCGCTGTCGCCGCCCGGCTCGATCGGGAGCAGGGAGCCCGAAACGACGCCGGGCGCGATGCGCAGCGGCACGCCCGCGAACGTCGTCGAAGCGCCCGTGTGCACGTGTCCGGCCAGCAGCGCGACCACCCGCGGATGGCGTTCCAGCACCGAGGCCAGCCGCTCCGAGCCGTCCTGGCGGATCGCGTCCACCAGCGGGACGCCGACCTCGACCGGCGGGTGGTGGAAGGCGACGAACGCCGGGCCGTCGCCGCCGGCGAGCACGCGGTCGAGCCACGCCAGGGTTTCGTCGGCCAGGAAACCCGCGCCGCGGCCCGGGATCGTCGAATCACACAGTGCGAACAGCACGCCGCCGATCTCCTGCGCGAGGTCGATCGGTCCGTCGGACGCGGGCAGGTCGAGCAGTCCCCTGCGGAACGCCGCCCGGACGTCGTGGTTGCCGGGGCACAGCAGCACCGGTGCCGGGTGCTTCAGCAGCTCGGCGGCACGCGCGTACTCCTCGGCCGTGCCGTGGTCGGCGATGTCGCCGGTGACGACGACCGCGTCGACCGGCAGCTGCCCGAGGTAGGCCATCGCCGCCGCGACGCGGGCCTCCGCCCGCGAGCCGCCGTCGAGGTGCAGGTCGCTCAGGTGCGCGATGATCATGATTCGTCCTTCCCCAGGTACGCCAAGGCCTTGACCCAGTTGGCGACGAGCACCGAGGACGCGGCGGCCAGGTCGCCGTCACGCAGGGCCGCGGCGATGCGGCGGTGCTCGCCGATGCTCTCCCCGGCGTGGTCGTGCCGGGCGAAGTACGCCGACTCGTAGCGCTTGAGCAGCGGCTTCGTCTGCTCGATCAGGCGCAGCAGGTGCGGGTTCGGGCAGCGGGACAGCAGCAGAGCGTGCCAGCGATCGTCCAAAGCGGACAGATCACCGCCGTCGGCGACGGCCATTTCGCCGGCCACGGCGTCGAGCGCGTCCGGCAGCCCGGCCAGCTCCAGCGGCGACGTCCAGCGCAGCGCGAGCGCTTCGAGCTCGGCCACCAGCGGGTAGAGCCGGCGGGCCTCGTCGAGGTCGAACGGCGGGACCAGGAACCCCCGGCCGGGCGCGGCGACCAGCAGGCCGCGGTCGGCGAGCCCGATCAGCGCCTCCCGCAGCGGCGTCCGGCTGACCCCCAGCTCGCGCGCCAGGTGCACCTCGTTGACGCGGGCGCCGGCCGCGAGCCGCCGGTCGAGCACGCGGGCGGTGATCTGCTCGATGAGGTCGCTGCGCAACGGGGTGCGGGCCATGCCGGGCAGTATTGCATACAATAGCTATCTACTGTATTCAGTTCGTATGAGCTTCGACGTCGAACGCGCGCGGCGCGAGACCCCGGGCTGCGCCGAGGTGGTCCACTTCAACAACGCGGGCGCGGCGCTGCCCCCGGCCGTCGTGACCGACACCGTCGTCGAGTACCTGCGCCACGAAGCGCTGGTCGGCGGCTACGAAGCGGCCGCCGCGGCCGCGGAACGCCTGGACGCGGTGTACTCGTCGGTGGCCCGCCTGCTCGGTGCCGGCCACGACGACATCGCGCTCACCGACAACGCGACCCGCTCCTGGCAGGCGGTGTTCTACGCGCTGCCGTTCGGCCCCGGGGACCGGATCCTGACCTCGCGGGCGGAGTACGCCAGCAACGCGATCGCGTTCCTGCAGGTCGCCGGGCGCACCGGCGCGGTCGTCGAGGTGATCGGCGACGACGAATCCGGGCAGCTGGACGTCGACGAGCTGCGGCGGCGCGTCGACGGCAGCGTCAAGCTGATCGCCGTCAGCCACGTGCCCACCCAGGGCGGCCTGGTCAACCCGGCCGAGGAGATCGGCGCGGTCGCCGAGGCGGCCGGCATCCCGTTCCTGCTGGACGCCTGCCAGTCGGCGGGCCAGCTCGACCTCGACGTCTCCCGCCTCAAGTGCGACGCGCTGTCGGGAACGGGCCGCAAGTACCTGCGCGGCCCGCGCGGCACCGGGTTCCTGTACGTGCACCCACGGCTGCGCGAGCGGCTGGAGCCGGCGATGCTCGACCTGCACTCGGCGAGCTGGGAGTCGCCGACGGAGTACGTCGTCGACCCGACGGCCAAGCGCTTCGAGGTGTGGGAACGCGACTTCGCCGCGGTGTGCGGCCTCGGCGCGGCGATCGACTACGCCCTCGACTGGGGGTTGCCCGCGATCGAGTCGCGCGTTGCTTCACTGGCGGCGTTGCTGCGCGAGCGGCTGGCCGAGGCCGGCGCGCGCGTCCACGACGCCGGGGCGCGGAAGTGCGGCCTGGTCACGTTCAGCGTGGACGGCACGCCGGCCACGGAGATCAAGGCGCGGCTGGCGGAGGCGAACATCAACACGTCGCTGTCGACCCGCACGTCGGCGCAGTACGACTTCACCGCGCGGGCCCTGCCGGACATGGTGCGGGCGTCGGTGCACTACTACAACACCGAGGACGAGATCGACCTGCTCGTGCGGGAAGTCGAGAAGCTCTAGCCGCGCCCGCGGATGGTGCGCTGGATCCAGCCGGCGTAGGCGGGCACGCTGGTGTAGAGGCCGGGTCCGTTGGCGCAGGGCACGTCGTCGTCGCCGGGACCGGAGGTGACTCCGATCAGCTCCCACCGGCCATCTGCCCCGCGCCGGATCTGCGGGCCGCCGGAGTCGCCCATGCACGCCATCGCACCGGGCTTGCGGCTCACGGTGCACAGCCGGGTTCGATCCGCGTAGCCGGGCGAACACTCCGATTCCGCGCCGCGACGGGTGTCGAGCTGCTGGAGCCGCTCCGGGAACACCGCCTCGGTGACGTCGGCGGTGTCGACGGTGGTGCCGAACCCCAGCAGGCGGGTCGGCGTGCCGGGGCGGCCGGGACGCTCGGCGACGCGGATCGGCCGGTGCGGCACCGGCCGGTCCAGGCGCACCAGCGCGATGTCGTTCTCGTTCGGCGCCCCGGGCCGGTAACCCGGGTGACGCACCCACCGATCGATCGCGCGCACGGTGCCGCCGGAGCTCCGCCGCTCGCTGCCGATCCGCACGGTTCCCTCCGGCCTGGCCGGGTTGCGCCCCGGATCGACGCAGTGCGCCGCGGTCACCACCCACTGCGGGTGGATCAGCACCGCCCCGCAGACGCCCTTGGCGTTGCCCAGCTCGGGCACGACCTCCGGGATCGAGGCCATGAAACCGTAGCGTTCGGTGGAGTCCTCCCCGTTGACCACGGCGCCGGCACTGCCGGGCACCGCCAGCGCGCAGAAGGCTCCGGCCAGGACGCCCCCCGCCACCCGGACCATGGTGCGACGCACGGATTCCGCTTTCGACATGCTGTTCCTTCGTTCGACGACTTCGGACTGGTGAAGATCAGCTTCGTCGTCGGTCCCCGCCGGAACCACCAGGTCCGCCCCCGGATCCGCCGGGGCGGCCACGCGACGCCGGGTGGTGGGGTCCGCCCCACCCTCCGCCGTCCGGCTCAGGCGAAGGCGTTCACGCCGGTCAGCTCGGCGGACACCGTCCAGAGCCGTTCGGCGAGCGCAGGGTCGATCGCGTAGTCCTTCACGCCGGTGCGGCTGCCGTCGGCCGGGGCGGGCTCGGCGACGTCGCAGTCCTCGAGGTACACGCCGCCGAGGCCGTCGAGCTGCGGGGACGTCGCCGCCCAGACCTGGGTGGCGGCGCCCTGCTCCGGCGTCTTCGCCCCTCCGGTGACCCGGCCGGACTCGTCGACCATGCCGGCGTCGACGAGCTCCTGGCGGTCCAGGTGGCGCACGAGCTCGGTGAGGATCCGCCCGGGGTGCAGGGCGAACGCGCGGATTCCGCGCTCGCGGGCCAGCCGGTCGAGGTGCACGGCGAACAGGATGTTCGCCGTTTTCGCCTGGCCGTAGGCGAGCCACTTGTCGTAGCCGCGCTCGAAGTCCAGGTCGTCGAAGCGCACCGGGCCGTAGTGGTGGCCGCGCGAAGACACCGAAACCACGCGGGCGCCCGGGCGAAACGCCGGCCAGAGGCGGTTCACCAGCGCGAAGTGCCCGAGGTGGTTGGTGGCGAACTGCGCCTCCCAGCCCGGCCCGACGCGGGTCTCCGGCAGGGCCATGATGCCTGCGCTGCCGATGAGGACGTCGATGCCGCGGCCCGAAGCGAGGAACCGCTCGGCGAAGGCGCGGACGCTTTCGAGGTCGCCGAGGTCGAGCTCGCCGATCTCGACGTTTTCGAAGCCCTGCAACGCTTTCTCGGCCGTGGCGGGCCGCCGGGCCGGGACGACGACGTGCGCGCCCGCCTCCGTCAACGCCCGCGTGGTCTCCAGGCCGATGCCCGAGTAGCCGCCGGTGACGATCGCGAACTTGCCGGTCAGGTCGAGGCCGTCGACGACCTCGGCCGCCGTCGTGGTGGCGCCGAAGCCGGAGCCGATCTTGTGCTGTGCGGTGGTCATGTCCGCGACGGTAGGACCTGGAGCGGACTCCAGCGCAAGTTCAGCCCTTGAGCAGCTGCCGCGCGATCACGAGCTTCTGGATTTCGCTGGTCCCTTCGTAGATCCGGAACAGCCGCGCGTCGCGGTAGATCCGCTCGACCGTCACGCCGCGGACGTACCCCGTCCCGCCGTGGACCTGCACCGCGCGGTCGGCGACCCGGCCGAGCATCTCGGTGCAGAACAGCTTCGCCGACGACGGCCCGAGCTTGCGGTCCTCGCCCGAGTCGTACTTCGCCGCGGCTTCGTGCACCATCGCGCGGCCGGCCGCGAGCTCGGCGTGAGACTCCGCGAGCAGCGCCTGCACCAGCTGGTACTCGCCGATCACGCGGCCGCCCTGGCGTGCCGTCCGCGCGTACTCGACGGCTTCGGCGAGCGCCCGCTCGGCCAAGCCGACGCACAGCGCCGCGATGTGGAGGCGGCCGCGGGCGAGCGAGGCCATGGCGATGCCGAACCCCTTGCCCTCCGCGCCGACCAGCGCGTCGGCCGGCAGCTCGACGTCGTCGAAGACCACCTCCGACGTCCAGGCGCCGGCCTGGCCCATCTTGGGGTCGTGCGGGCCGACGGTGACGCCGGGGGCGCCCGCGGGCACGAGGAACGCGGAAATGCCGTGGCTGCCGGTGCTTTCCGGGTCGGTGCGGGCGAAGGTGACGAACACTTCGGCGAGCGGCGCGTTGGTGATGAACCGCTTGGTGCCCGAGAGCCGGTAGCGGTCGCCGTCGCGGAGGGCGCGGCTGGTCAGGCCGCCCGGATCCGAGCCGGCTTCGGCTTCGGTGAGCGCGAACGACGCGATCGACTGGCCCGCGGCCAGCCGCGGCAGCCAGCGGGTGCGCTGGTCCGGCGTCCCGTGGTGCACGATCGCCTGGCCGGCGATGCCGTTGTTGGTGCCGAACAGCGACCGGAAGGCCGGCGTCGTCCAGCCGAGCTCGATCGCCAGCCGGACGTCCTCGGCCATGCCGAGCCCGAGACCGCCGTACTCCTCCGGCAGCGCCCACCCGAACAGGCCAAGCTCGGCGGCCTTCTCCCGGATTCCAGCCGGGATTTCGTCCCGTTCGTCGATCTCCGCCTCGCGCGGCACGACCTCCTTGCGCACGAAGTCCCGCACCGCGCCGAGGACCTGCCCGAAAACGTCCGCGTCCATGCCGCGGCACGCTACCCGGATCGCTGCCCCCGAGGGCACACCCGGACGCGGTAGCTTGGGCCGATGCGCAAGCCGATCGCCGTCGTCACGGCCGCCCTCGCCGCGGCCCTGGTCCTGCCCGCCACCGCCTCCGCGACGCCCGGCAGCGGCGTCGCCGGCACGATCCTGGCCCAGAAGACCATCGGCCACACCGATTACACGCTCAGGGAGATCACCATCCAGCCGGGCGGCTACACGGGCTGGCACTTCCACGACGGCACGCTCTACGCGTACGTCAAGGCGGGCACGTTGACGCACAACCTGGCCGACTGCAGTATCGACGGCATCTTCGGCACCGGTCGCGCGTTCACCGAGAAGCCGGACCAGGTGCACATCGGCCGCAACCTCGGGTCGACACCGCTGGTGCTGGAGGTGCTGTACGTGCTCCCGAAGGGCAGCCCGCTCTCGGAGGACGCCCCGAACCCGGGCTGCGGCTTCTAGTCAGCGGTTGCGGCGCCACTCGTCGCGCAGGGCACGCAGGGCCCGGACGACGGGGATCAGCGCCCGCAGGAACAGCGCCACGGCGGCCGGCAGCCGGGCCGCCGTCTGCAGCACCAGGACGATCGCGCCCAGCACCGCCAAGATTCCGGTAACCATCTTCGTCTCCCGCTCGACTCTTCGGTGATGGCCACGGTGTCCCGGCCATCCCGCAGATCGAATCGGCCATCCGGAAACCGGTCAGCTCGAAAAGGCGGGTGAAGGCGGCTTTACCCTGGTCGACGCCCACGAACCGAAGTACCGGTCCGGTACCGACCGACGTGCGGCCCGACCGGAGGCGATGGATGGCGAAGCACAGCAGGCTGGTGGAGCGGCTCCGCGCGCTCAGGGAGCTTTCCGGCCTCACCAACGTGAAGATCGCCGAGCGGTCGAAGACCTACGTCGTTCCGGGGGCAGCGAAGCGCCACCCGCTCAACGACCGGAGCATCGGCGACTGGCTGCGCGGCGACCACGTGCCGTCCGAAGAAGGCCTGAGAGTCCTGGTGGGGGTCATGCAGGTGGTGGCGGCCGACCGACGGCCGCCGATCGAGCGACCGGATCCGGAGCTCATGAAGGGCGTCGCGGAAGGCAGCTGGCTGGATTGGCTGGCGGAGGCACGAGAGCGCGACGGGCGGCGTCCGGCCCCGCCTGAAGACGGATCGCGCTGGGAAGGGATCATCCGCGCGGCGAAGATCTGGCCGGACGCCGAGGGTGCGGCGGAGCTGCGAGATCAGGCGTTAGCCGCCTTGAGGCAGCTGGAGGGCGAGCGTCGCAAGGCAGTGGAAGCGGCGCTGGCCGACGACCCGTGGCTCGACGAGGAGCTGCCGGAGCGGACGGTGCGGCGGGTCAGTGAGCTCGTCGGATACCTCTCCGGTGCTCCGCTCGAGTTCTCCGCGGTGGAGGCGTTCCTGCTCACGGTCGCGCCGCTGCTCTACCACACCCGCTGGGCGCAGACCGCCGTCGAAGCGCAGTCCCGCGTCGACCCGATGCAGCTCGAACGCCACCCCGACCGTGAAGGGGAACCCGACTTCGAATTCTTCCTGGGCGGTGGTCAGCAGCAGCGCCTCGTCGAGCGAGCCCGGCACCTCCCGGAGAAGAATCCCGACCGCCGGGCGATCTGCTGGTGGCTGTTCCACCGGTGGCTCGACCAGAGCGCGGCCGGGCAGGCCCCGGCCGTCGAGCAGCTGTCACTGGGGCTGGAATCGCCGCAGGCCACGTCGCTCGAACAGCAGCTGAAGCAGATCTTGCAGGTGTTCCGCCTGTCCCCCGGTGAGCTGAAGGAATGGCGTTCGCGCGACCAGGCGGAGGAGTGGCCGGGTGGTCAGCGGCTGCGAGTCCGGCTCGTCGCTCTCGTCCTGGGACTCGCCCACACCATGGCCATCGAGCCGGGCTCATTGTCGAGCACGCTGGTCGAGCACCTGGGCATCGACCACCAGGTGGAGCTGGCGGGCCTTCGCCGCACTCTGTGCGGAAGCAGCTGGGTACGCACTTCGACGGCACTGCGACTGGACGCCGAGTGCCGGCACGAAGCGGTGTACGAGGTGCTCACCGAGCACGTGACGCGCATGTCGGAAGTGCTCCGTACCGCTCGCGAGGTGGCAGCGCACGAAACGGCGGTAGCGCCGCTGCTGCCATTGCCGGGACGGGCCTCGGACGAAGACGTCAGGCCCGCGAGAAGGGCTGACGGACGGCTCGAGTTCGTGATCCCGACCACGAAGTTCAGGCTCGACGAGACCCGCGTGCGCGAGCTGCTGATGGGAGAGCAGCTCTACCGGGACCGGTCGCTGGCCATCCGCGAGCTGTACCAGAACGCGCTCGACGCCTGCCGATACCGCCAGGCCTGGCACCAATACCTCGTCGCTCGGAGCGGCGGGCCGCGGAACCTGCCGTGGCCCGGGAAGATCCGGTTCCGGCAGTGGGAGGAGAGCGGTCAGCACTTCTTGAGCTGCCACGACAACGGGGTCGGAATGGGCGAGGCCGAGCTGCGCGAGGTGTTTTCGCAGGCGGGGATCCGGTTCGCGGACCGGCGCGAGTTCGCGGTGGAACGCGCCCGGTGGAAGAGCGAGGGCGTCCACATCCATCCCAATAGCCGGTTCGGCATCGGGGTGATGAGTTACTTCATGCTCGCTGACCGGATCGAAGTCACGACCCGCCGGCTGAACCTGGTCGGAGACCCCCTGCCGCTGGTCAAGGTCGTCATCGCGGGGCCGGGCCATCTGTTCCGCGTCGACCGGCTGACCGGTCCAGACGACGACGGCCGCGGGCCGGGCACGGAGGTCAAACTCCACTTGCGGGACGGGGCGAGCGCGCCGTCCTGCGTTGCGACCTTGCGCGCGTTGCTGGGCATCGCGGAATTCGAAACCACGGCCCAGTACGGCGAGGAGGAAACGGAGTACTGGCACCCGTTCCAGTTCGAACCGCGTCGCCGGCACCCCGCCCGGGAGGACAGCATCGAAGCGTACGGACGGCTGCACCGGGCGGCGCCGTCCGAAAACGGCCAGGTCATCTGGTGCGAGCACGGAGGCGCCTTGCTCGTCGACGGCATCTACGTGCGTTGCGAGAACCAGCACGGAGTGCTCACGGCAACGGAGAGCAACACCGATCCGCGTGGCGCCGTGATCAATCTGACCGGTCGATATTCACCCAGGCTCAGCGTCGACAGGATGTCGGTTCTGCAGGATGTCTCCAAAGAAGCCGAGGTGCTCCTGAACCAGGCCGCCGACGAGCTTCGGCACTCCGGTTCTCTTCTTAAATATCAGTGGACTCTGGATATTGCCGAGAACAATCCCGGAATTGCCGATATCGTCGCCAACGTGGCGATCACCGAAAGCATGCCGACGAGGATCGGCCAATACGGCACCACCGCCGACGTGGCGGGGATCATGGCACTGGATCCCGAATTAGCACACGACACTTCTCTGAAAAGGGAGAGATGGAACTTCACGACCGTCGAGGTACCGCCCCACCTCTTGCTGTGGCGATTGCTGGCATTGAATTCAAACCACACCGAAAGCACCACCGGCCAAACACTGCTTCCGGCTCTCCCCTCCGATCAATCATTGATCAGATTGGTGCACTCCACACATTCCTTTGATGCACTCGAAGTGGAAGTCGTCCCGCCGTCGGTCTGGCGCGCCGCTTTCCATCTCGGAATCAGTCCGACCAAGGCCATGCAACGACTGGCAAAATTGGGTTTTTCGGTAACCAAATGCGAAGAATTGCCGCCGCCATCCGAAATCAACTCGGCCGACATGGTGTTGATGGAGTCTGCACTCAAAACCGCCGACAGTCCACGACGCAGGCACCGGATCGACCTGCATGCTCAGGTGGTCATCGCCAGCGCTCAACTGGACATGTCCATGGCCCAGATCGCTCAGCGACTCGACGAACTCGGCCTCGACACCCCACGTATCGTGCCTCCGGGCCGCGCCGACGGCACGGATGTACGGCTGATCAGCAACTTCCGCGAAACGCCCTTCGAAATGGGAAATGCCTGCCTGCGTCACGGAGAACCCGTGTCCGCCCTCTATGTTCTCCTGGCCGCCCGAGCGACCGGCTTGGAACCGCTGGAAGCCGCCAATCGGTTGCGGAGACTGGGACTCGACGTCCCTGACTTCGAGGTGACCATGGCAGACCTCGAAGCGCTCCCGTCTCAACTACGCGAGGCGATGGAGGGAGCCAAGGAGCACGGACACCAGCCGCGAACGAAAGACATCTGTCGTGATGCACTGAGGGCCGGCTGTCAACCGGGCGAGCTCGCCCGCACATTGGCACGTTTCGGAGTTCACCTCGATAAACAGCCACCTGAGCAACTGACTGCAACAGACGAGGAGTTGATCCCGTCGACTTCCCCCTTGCTGTCCCTGCTCCCCGCGTCAACATTGCCCGATCAAATAGGGCCACGGGAATTTATCCAAGCTCTGCTGAACGTGAATCTGACGCCAGAGGAGGCGGTAACCCGGCTCGAAGCCATGGGCTTCGAGGTCTGCGAAGCCGCGCGCCTCATGCCGGCACCGGACTCCGTAGATCGAACGGTACTGCAAGCGATCTCCCCTCACACTTCCCCGAGCGGTCGCGCCACGACGGTGGACTTGCGTGAGTTCGCGGAGGCAGTGACGCAATCCGGTTACCGTTCCGCAGACGTGGCCCGACGGCTGGCCAGATTCGGACTCACAGCCGAGAGCTTTCCGGACGTCGACGGCCTGGACCCACAATTGATTCCGCCAGGCTTGTCCGCGCCGACTGCGTCGGGGCAGATCAAGGTTCCACTGCCACTGATTCTCAAGCACGCCGCGGAAGAAAGAGTCGAGCCGACTCAAATCGGCGCCTGTCTACATTGCCTTGGTTACTCCGTGCCGAAAATCGAGGAATTGTCTAGCAGAGATCTTGCATTGGTGTGCAAAGATATGGTTTCACTCCGGGAGATGCTCGATCTCTCCACACCGGTCACCCTGTCCGACTTGCTCAGAGCCGCCATTCGCGCCGAAATGCCGGTTCGCGAAGCCGCTGTACGCTTCACGGAGCTCGGCTTCCACTTCGAGTTCCCCGACCTGGACGACGAACTGCAGCGACTGTTTCCACTGGTCCCCCGCGCGAGCAAGCCCGAGCAATGAACCGAAGGGAATAAGCCGGGCTGCGCGTGCGGCCCGCCACGATTCCCGGCCAAGGCCCGCACCGACCCGGACTCCCGCGCCGACCCTCGGTCAGCCCGCCAGCCACCCGGCGGCATCCAGCCGATAAGCTGCCGGGCCCACCACCGCGCGCAAGTCGTTCTCCAGTGCGGCGATCCGCTCCGCCCCCACCACGCGCGCCCACTCCGCGCGCAGCTCGTCGAAGATCTCCGCGGACTTCCGGAGTGCGTCGACGCCGTGGGCGGTCAGGCGGACGATCTTGCGGCGGGCGTCCTCCGGGTCGTCGGCGCGCTCGGCGTACCCGAGCGCTTCCAGCCGTTCCACCGTCTTGCCCGCCGCCTGCTTGGACACGCCCAAGCGGCGGCCGATCTCCGATGCCGTCGCTCCCTGGATGCCGATGGCCTGCATCGCGAAGCCGTACGACGGGCGGACGTCGGGGTGGCCGCGGCGGGCGAGCTCGGCGTGCAAGCGGTCGATGAGCGTGCGGAAACCGCCGAAGAGCAGGAAGGGCAGCTCGTAGCCCGGCGTGTCCGTCATCGGACCTTGCCAAACTCGACAACCTGGTTTACGGTTTCGACAACCACGTTGTCGATCCTAGCTCGGGAGACGCCTTGTTCGCCGATCACACCCCGGAGTCTGCACCCCCCGCCGCCCGCCCCGCGATGACGGCCACCGCGAAGAAGTTCGGCCGCGTGCCGTCCGCCGTCGCGCGGCTGGCGACCTCACCGGAACTGCTCAACGGATTCCTGAAGCTCAGCGCCATCTTCGAGACCACGACCCTGACGGCGCTGGAACGCGAAGTGCTGATCATGACCGTGGCGGCGCGCAACGAGTGCCACCTCTGCGTGGCGATGCACACGGCCACGCTGACCCGCCTGGACGCGCCGGCGGAACTCGTGGCGGCGCTGCGGGCGGAAGCCTCGCTGCCGGACCCGCGGCTGGAGGCGCTGCGCGTCTTCGTCCACGCGGTGATGGACACGCGCGGCGAGGCGCCGGCCGAAGCGCTGGAGGCGTTCACCGGCGCCGGTTACACGGAGCGGAACGCCTTGGAGGTGGTGCTGGGCATCGGGACGTACACGCTGTCGACGTACGCGAACCGCCTCACCCGCGCCCCGCTCGACGAGGTCTTCGCCGAGCACGCCTGGCACGCGGCCTGAGGCCGTGGGGCCGCCCGGAGCAGGCGGCCCCACGGCCGGGAACTCAGCCCTTCGCCAGGGTGACGACCGTGGTGGTGTCGACCGAGACGTTGGTGTTGTAGTTCGGGTCGAGCGCGGTCGCCTGGGTGACGACCTCGGCCTGGCCCTTCTGGAACGGCGTGGTGCCCGTCGAGACCACGGTCGCCTTCCACGGCGCCGCCGTGCCCGGCGTGCAGGCGACCTGCACCGAGTAGGTGCCGCGGATGATGACGTTGCGCTTGACCTGCGTCGCCGCCCCGCTCAAGGTGACCTTGGCCGGGCCGGTGCATTCGACGGTGCCGTGCAGGTACGCGTTGCCGTTGAGCGTGCTCGCGGTGCCATCGGTGGCCACCTCGAGCCCGATCGCCAGCTCCGCCGGGGCCGGCGGGTTCGCGATGTGCACCTCACCGCGCAGGGCGGCCGTGCCCCCTTCGCAGTGCTGCTCGTAGGTGGCGTCGAGCGCCTGGACGTACCCGTGCGGCCCGAAGACGACGTTCTGCACGGTGAACGTCCCGGTCAGGGTGTTGCAGCCCCGGCCGTTGCCGCTCAGGTCCAGCCCCGGCGCGTTGGCCCCCTGGAACGGGTAACGCGTCGCCCCGTCGTAGGTGCCGGCGGTCAGGCCCGTGCCGCTGGGTGCGGCCAGGTCGAGCGTCCACCAGTCGCTGTTGAAGCCGCTGACGCTCACCGCGATGTGGTTGCGGTCCTCCGACGCGTTGACCGTGAGCCGGTCCTTCGCTTCGGTGGAGTAGGCGTAGGAACCGCCCCCGCTGATGTAGTCGCCTTCGTCCCCGCTGAACGACAGCGCTCCGGTGGCGACCGGCTGCGCCTGCGCCGGCACCGCCCCCAGGAGCACGGCGAGCACGGGCACCGCGACGACAACGGCTCGCTTCAAAAACCCTGAACCCTTCACAGGTTCCCCCTCAGGTGAGTTGGTCACTTGCCGACCTGCCTGTCGGCCGGACTGGATCACCCGTTACGCCCGGGGAGCGCTTTTTGCTTTTCGCACAACAAGATAGGGGTTCCGCGCGCGGATCTTGACAAAGCTTCCCGATCAGCGGGCACGACGAGCCGGCCGCAAAAACTTCCCGCGCCCGTGTCCGGTCCCCCGCCCCGGCTCCGACCTCCCGGCAAACGGACCACGGAGAAGGAGCCGAAATGGAGAAGCCGGCCGGACGGCGGGAGTGGCTGGGCCTGGCGGTGCTCGTGCTGCCCACCCTGCTCGTCGCGATGGACATGACCTCGCTGTTCCTCGCCTTGCCGCAGCTGAGCGCGGACCTCGGCGCGAGCGGCACCGAGCAGTTGTGGATCACCGACAGCTACGGCTTCGTCGTCGCCGGGTTCGTCATCACCATGGGCACGCTCGGCGACCGGATCGGGCGACGGCGGCTGCTGCTCGCCGGCGGCGGGGCCTTCGGGCTCCTGTCGATCGTCGCCGCGTTCTCGACCAGCCCCGGCATGCTCATCGTCGTGCGCGGGGCGCTCGGCGTGGCCGGGGCGACGCTGATGCCGTCGACGCTCGCCCTGATCACGAACATGTTCCGCGACGCAAAGCAGCGCGGGAAGGCGATTTCGATCTGGGCCACCTGCCAGTTCGCGGGCGGCGCGGCCGGCCCGGTGTTCGCCGGCTTCCTGCTCCAGCACTTCTCGTGGGGCTCGGTGTTCCTGGTCGCCGTCCCGGCCGTCGCCGTGCTGCTCGTCGCGGGCCCGTTCCTGCTGCCGGAGTTCCGCGCGCCGGCGTCCGGGCGGCTGGACCTGCCCGGCGTGGCGCTCTCGCTGACCGCCGTGCTGCTGATCGTGTTCGGCCTCAAGCAGCTGGCCACCGGCTCGCTGGTCCTGCCGCTCGCGGCGATCGCCGCCGGGGCGCTGCTCGGCGCGGTCTTCGCCCGCCGCCAGCTGACGACGTCGTCGCCGCTGCTGGACCTGCGGCTGTTCCGGAATCGCCCGTTCACCGCGGTGCTGGTGGCGCTGGTGTTCGCCGGCGTCGCGATGGCCGGCGTCGGCCTGCTGGTGACGCAGTACCTGCAGAGCGTCCTCGGGCACTCGCCGCTCGTTTCGGCCCTGCTGTTCGCCCCGATGGGCCTCGGCGTGGCGGCGGGCACGATGACGGCGCCGGCGCTGACCCGCTGGATGTCCCCGGCCACGGCGATCGCGGGTGGTCTCGCGGTGTCGGCGGCGGGCAGCCTCCTGCTGGCGGTCACCGACGGCCTGGTCCCGGTCGTGCTGGGCATCACGGTGCTGACGCTGGGCACGGGCCCGCTGTTCGCCCTCGGCATCGGCCTGGTGCTGGGCTCGGTCCCGCCGGAACGCGCGGGTTCGGCGGCCTCGATGGCCGACACCGGCAACTACCTCGGCGGCTCGCTGGGCCTGGCCCTGATCGGCCTGACGGCGGCGGCGGTGTACCGCGGCGCCTTCCCGGCGGGCACGACGCTCGCGGTGGACATCACCCGGCCGGCGCTGGCGGAGCAGGCGAAGGCGGCGTTCACGACGGCGCTGAACGTGACGGGCGTGATCGCGGCGGTGCTGTTCACGGGGCTGGCACTGCTGGTGACGACCATGCGCCGGACCGAGGCCGTCGACGCCGAGCCGGTCACGGCTCTGCCTGAAAATGCCAGATGACCAGCGCCGGAGCGCCCGCGTTGACGGCCTGTGCCGCTTCGGGCACCAGGCCGGCCAGGCTCCACGGCCACAGCTCCCACGGCCCCGGCGGCGGGACCGGGGCGGGCGGGTCACCGGCGGGCACGGGTGGTTCCTCGCAGCGCCGCACCTGCAGTCCCACGGCCAGCGCGGCGCGCAGGTAATCCCCGATCGGGTGGCGGTAGCTGCGCAGCCGGCCCGGCCGGCCGCCGGCACCGCGCACGGGCGGGATCGCGCCCTGCGCCACCCGTTCGGGGTGCATGTCGGCGATGACCAGGTGCCCGCCGGGCCGCAGCACCCGGGCGAACTCCGCCAGCACCGGCGCGAGCGCCGGGACGTGGGTCAGCGCCAAGCCGCACACGACCAGGTCGACCGCGGCGCCGGCGACCGGGAGCCGGTGCAGGTCACCGAGCAGGAACTCGCCCCGCGGCACCCGGGTGCGGGCCCGGGCGAGCATGTCGGGCGAGCCGTCCACCCCGATCACCCGATGACCCAGCCCGGACAGGATCTCCGCGTAGCGACCGGTCCCGCAGGCGGCGTCGAGCGCCACCCCCGCCGGCAGCGCACCGGCGATCTCCCCGACCGGAGGCTCGTCGAGGGTGAACGCCGAGTTGGGCCGGTCGTAGGTCGGTGCCCACAGCCGATAGCCGGTGACCGCATCGACCCGGTCGACTGCCACGGCCGCGTCGGCCAGCGTTTCGTCGGCGAGCACGCGGCGGATCTCCGCGATCCGGGCTTCCGTGAAGTCGCGGCCGAACTCGCCGGTGAACGCCCGCAACAGCGCCAGGCCCTCGATGCCGAGCAGGTAGGCACGCGGGTCTTCGTGGCTCACCCGGCGGACGCTAGTGGTGCGGCCATCGGGTGATCCACCGAATTACGGCCCAACCGGAAGTGCCGGCCGGGCGTGGAGGGGTCGGCCGATCGCTTCGAGCGGCCGAAGAAACCTCAGGGAAGGAACCTTCATGCGCATCCTCCGATCACTGGTGGCCACCGCCGCGGTCGCCGGCGCCCTCTTGGGCGCGAGCGCCCCGGCCGAAGCGGCGAGCACGACCAACTGGCGGATCGAGTACGGCGCGAGTGTGACGGCGGGCACCATCTCCTGGACGGACGGGCGCTCGGCCTCCGTCGACGGCACCGTCCACGCGGTCAGCGGCTACCGCGAGACCTGCGTCTGGGGCGTCAACGGCACCAGCACCACCGCCGTCGCTTGCTACGGCGCCAACCCCGGGAAGGACCACCCCTTCTACCACGGCCTGACGATCGACAAGGTCGGCGGCGTCCAGCTCATCCACATCAGCTTCTACGACGCGGACAACCACAAACTGGGCCAACGTGGCTGCACCCGGAACGGCTGCGTCGTCGAATGACCTCGCGGAGCTGACAACGGGGCCCTCGACGCGCTCGAGGGCCCCGTTTTCGCTGGTGGGCGCAGCAGGGTTCGAACCTGCGACCGCTCGGGTGTAAGCCGAGTGCTCTTCCGCTGAGCTATGCGCCCTCACGGGGGCGGGCCGGTGCCGGACCGCCGCCGCGGGAGACTCAGGCTGCCAGTTCGGCCACGGCCTTCTTCCAGCCCTGCTGGTCGCGTGCGTCGCGGGGTCCGTTGACCTCGGCGAACCGGACGACGCCGGTCGTGTCGATCAGGAACGTGCCGCGGATCGCCAGGCCGGCTTCGGCGTTGAACACGCCGTACGCCTGGGCCACCTCGCCGTGCGGCCAGAAGTCCGAGAGCAGCGGGAACTGGTAGCCCTCCTTCTCGGCCCACGCCTTGAGCGAGAACGGCGTGTCGACCGAGACGCCCAGGACCTGGACGCCCTTGCCGTCGTAGTCCGCGAACTCGTCGCGGAGCTGGCAGAGCTCGCCGGTGCAGATGCCGCTGAACGCGAACGGGTAGAAGACCAGCAGCACCGGCTTGTCGCCCCGGAAGGACGACAGCTGGACCGGCTGCATGTTGTAGTCCTTGAGCGTGAAGTCGGGGGCCTCAGAACCGACCGCGACAGTCATACCAGCGTTTCCTCTCCCGAACGGACACGTGCCTGCGACGACAACCCTATCGTGTCCGTCCGGCGGGACTTGTTCAGCGCTGCTTCGACTTCGACTTCGGCGACACCAGGCGGGTGCCGATCCAGTTCGGGCCGACACTGATGTTGGCGGTCTGGGCCAGGCCGACGGCGGGCACCGCTTCGGCGATTTCGCTCGGCTCGACGTGCCCGGGCTGTCCCGTCTTGGGGGTGAGCACCCAGATCACGCCGGTCTCCTCCAGGGGGCCCCTGGCGTCGATGAGCGCGTCGCCCAGGTCGCCGTCGTCCTCGCGCCACCAGAGCAGCACCACGTCGATGACCTCGTCGGCGTCCTCGTCGAGGATGTCCCCGCCGATCTGCTCCTCGATCGCCGCGCGGACGTCGTCGTCGACGTCCTCGTCCCAGCCGATCTCCTGGACCACCATCTCGGGCTTGATGCCGAGCCTCTCGGCGACGCTGCTCTGATCAGCGTCTCCCGCGGCGACCACTGCTTTCACTCCTCCAACTGCGACGGAGTGCGGCGTCCCCCAGCCCCTCGGAGGGTGCGACGGCGCCACACTCGGCTACCCGGTTGCCGATAGCGAACACTGGTGAAGCTCCGCGCGCAACCGTCCACACCGGATCTTTGACAACTCGTGTCGCAGGATACGGCCCGCCACCGGCCGCCCGCGACGGCGTTTCGGGTGCCTGGCGCCCCCGCTCTGCCACCCCTCCGAGGGTCGTCCCCTAGGGTGGGGGAGAAGAAAACGCGCGCGCGATACACCGCGCGCAGGGAGTGGCTCGACCGGGTCGGCCCATGTTACCGCCAAGTAGCGGTGCGGAAGCCGGGACGGAAGACGACGATGGAGAGTCGTACACCCCCGCGTACGAGCACCACCGGCTACAACTTTTCGCAAGGAGACCCCTTGGCCCCGCAGAACGACGGCGCCTCCGGCAAGGAGACCCCGGCACGCGTACGCGTCATCCGTGACGGACTGGCGGCGCACCTGCCCGACATCGACCCGGAGGAGACCGCCGAGTGGCTGGACTCCTTCGACGAGGCTCTCGCGAGGGGCGGTCAGCAGCGGGCCCGGTACCTGATGCTGCGCATCCTCGAGCGCGCCCGGGAGCGGAACGTCGGCGTCCCGGCCCTGACCTCGACGGACTACGTCAACACGATCCCCACCGAGAACGAGCCCTGGTTCCCCGGTGACGAGGACATCGAGCGCCGCTACCGCGCCTGGATCCGCTGGAACGCCGCGATCATGGTGCACCGCGCGCAGCGTCCCGGCGTCGGCGTCGGAGGCCACATCTCGACCTACGCCTCCTCGGCCGCGCTCTACGAGGTGGGCTTCAACCACTTCTTCCGCGGCAAGGACCACTCCGGCGGCGGCGACCAGATCTACATCCAGGGCCACGCCTCCCCCGGCATCTACGCCCGCGCGTTCCTCGAAGGCCGCCTGAGCGAGTCGCAGCTCGACGGCTTCCGCCAGGAGTTCAGCCACGCCGGCGAGGGCGGCGGCCTGCCGTCGTACCCGCACCCGCGGCTGATGCCGGAGTTCTGGGAGAACCCGACGGTGTCGATGGGCCTCGGCCCGATGAACGCCATCTACCAGGCCCGGTTCAACCGCTACCTGCGCGACCGCGGCATCAAGAACACCGACGACCAGCACGTCTGGGCGTTCCTCGGCGACGGCGAGATGGACGAGGCCGAGTCGCGGGGCCTCATCCACGTCGCGGCCGGCGAGGGCCTCGACAACCTGACCTTCGTGATCAACTGCAACCTGCAGCGGCTCGACGGCCCGGTGCGCGGCAACGGCAAGATCATCCAGGAGCTGGAGTCGTACTTCCGCGGCGCCGGCTGGAACGTCATCAAGGTGATCTGGGGCCGCGAGTGGGACTCGCTGCTGCACGCCGACCGCGACGGCGCCCTGGTCAACCTGATGAACGTCACCCCCGACGGTGACTACCAGACGTACAAGGCCAACGACGGCGCCTTCGTCCGGGAGCACTTCTTCGGCCGCGACCCGCGGACGAAGGACCTGGTCAAGGACCTCTCCGACGCCGACATCTGGAACCTCAAGCGCGGCGGCCACGACTACCGCAAGGTGTACGCGGCGTACAAGTCGGCGCTGGAGCACCACGGCCAGCCGACGGTGATCCTCGCCCACACCATCAAGGGCTACGGCCTCGGCCCGGCGTTCGAGGGCCGCAACGCCACGCACCAGATGAAGAAGCTCACCCTCGACGACCTGAAGCTGTTCCGCGACTCGCAGCGGATCCCGATCAGCGACGAGGAGCTCGAGCGCAACCCGAAGCTGCCGCCGTACTACCACCCGGGCGCCGGCTCGCCCGAGATCGAGTACATGATCGGCCGCCGCAAGGCGCTCGGCGGGTTCCTGCCGGAACGCCGCCCCAAGGCCGCCAAGGCCCTGGTGCTGCCCGGCGACAAGGTCTACGAGGGCATCCGGAAGGGCTCCGGCAAGCAGGAGGTCGCCACCACGATGGCGTTCGTCCGGCTGGTCCGCGAGCTGGCGAAGGACTCCGAGATCGGCAAGCGCGTCGTCCCGATCATCCCGGACGAGGCCCGCACCTTCGGCCTCGACTCGATGTTCCCGACGGCCAAGATCTACAACCCGCACGGCCAGACCTACACGTCGGTCGACGCGAGCCTGATGCTGGCCTACAAGGAGTCCGAGAAGGGCCAGCTGCTGCACGAGGGCATCAACGAGGCCGGCTCGACGGCGTCGTTCACCGCCGTCGGCACGTCGTACGCGACGCACGGCGAGCCGATGATCCCGATCTACATCTTCTACTCGATGTTCGGGTTCCAGCGGACCGGTGACGGCCTGTACGCCGCCGCCGACCAGATGGCCCGCGGGTTCGTCCTCGGCGCCACCGCCGGCCGGACCACCCTGACGGGTGAGGGCCTGCAGCACGCGGACGGGCACTCGCTGCTGCTGGCGGCGACCAACCCGGCCGCGGTGGCCTACGACCCGGCGTGGTCGTTCGAGATCGCGCACATCATCAAGGACGGCCTGCGCCGGATGTACGGCGAGACCGGCCCGGACGGCAACGGCGAGAACGTCTTCTACTACATGACGATCTACAACGAGCCGTACCAGCAGCCCGCCGAGCCGGAGAACCTCGACGTCGACGGCCTGCTGAAGGGTCTGTACAAGTACGCCGACGCCCCCGCGGGCGAGGGCCCCGAGGTGCAGATCCTGGTCTCGGGCGTCACGATGCCGGACGCGCTGAAGGCGCAGCAGCTGCTGGCCGAGGAGTGGGGCGTGCGGGCCGCGGTGTGGTCGGCGACGTCGTGGACCGAGCTGCGGCGCGAGGCCGTCGAGATCGACCACGACAACCTGCTCTACCCGGGCAGCGAGCCGCGCGTGCCGTACGTCACCGAGGCGCTCGAGGGCGCGAACGGGCCGGTCGTGGCGGTGTCGGACTGGATGCGCGCGGTGCCGGACCTGATCCGCCCGTACGTCCCGACCGACATGCTGACGCTGGGCACGGACGGCTTCGGCTTCTCCGACACCCGGCCGGCGGCGCGGCGGAAGTTCCTGGTCGACGCCGAGTCGATCACCGTCGGGGCGCTGTCGATCCTGGCCAAGCGCGGCGAGGTCGACCAGGCGAAGGTCCTCGAAGCGGCCACGAAGTACCGGCTCGACGACATCGCGGCCGCCGGGCCGCAGACGTCGGATTCCGGGAACGCGTGACCTCCTGCTAGGTTCGGGACCCGGCAGACATCCGATGTCTGCCGGGTCCCGTGCACGTAGGGAGTTGATGAAGGTGACGAAGCGCCGGTTACCCAAGCCGAGCGAGCTGCAGCAGATCCTGCGGCCGAAGCCGATCGTGCTGAACCCGACGGACCGGCGGCTGGCGAACGCGCACACCATCGCCGACCTGCGGATGATCGCCCGCAAGCGCACCCCGCGGGCGGCGTTCGACTACACCGACGGCGCGGCCGAGCTCGAGGACAGCCTGCTGCGGGCCCGGCAGGCGTACCGGCGCATCGAGTTTCACCCGAACGTCCTGCGCGGGGTGTCCGATGTGGACACCACTCGGGAGATCCTCGGGAAGACGTCGGCGCTGCCGTTCGCCTTCGCTCCGACCGGGTTCACCCGGATGATGCAGCACGAGGGCGAGGCCGCCGTCGGCCGCGTCGCCGAGCGCAACGGCATCCCGATGGGCCTGTCCACGATGGCGACGACGTCGATCGAGGATCTCGCCGAGGCCGCGCCCGGCGCGCGCAAGTGGTTCCAGCTCTACGTCTGGCGCGACCACGGCGCCGGTGAAGATCTGATGAATCGGGCGTGGGCCGCGGGCTACGACACGCTGATGCTGACCGTGGACACCCCGGTCGCGGGCGCCCGGCTGCGGGACGTCCGCAACGGCCTGACCATCCCGCCGGCGTTGACCCTCAAGACGTTCCTGGACGGGGCGACCCACCCGGCGTGGTGGTTCAACCTGCTCACCACCGAGCCGCTGACGTTCGCGTCGCTCAACCAGTTCGGCGGCACCGTGGCCGAGCTGCTGAACAAGCTGTTCGACCCGACGCTCAACTACGACGACCTCGACTGGGTCCGGCAGACCTGGCCGGGCAAGCTCGTGATCAAGGGCGTGCAGAACGTCGACGACGCCCGCGACGTCGTGAAGCACGGCGCGGACGCGGTGCTGCTCTCCAACCACGGCGGCCGCCAGCTCGACCGCGCCCCCACGCCCCTGGAACTGCTCCCGGCGGTGCTCGACGAGCTCCAGGGCGGCGCGGAGGTCTGGGTCGACACGGGCATCCTGTCCGGCGGCGACATCGTGGCCGCGATCGCCCGCGGCGCGGACGCCGTCCTGATCGGCCGTGCGTTCCTGTACGGCCTGATGGCCGGCGGCGAACGCGGTGTCCAGCGCTGCGTCGACATCCTGCGGACCGAACTGGTCCGCACGATGCAGCTGCTCGGCGTCCGGACCCTGAAGGACCTGACGCCGAGCCACGCCACCCTGCGTTAGACCTGCGCCTGGCCGCCGTCGACGAAGAACTCGACGCCGTTGACGAAGCTCGACTCCGCGGAGGCCAGGAACAGCGCCGCGGCCGCGATTTCCGAGGGATCCCCGAGACGGCCCAGCGGGACCTGCGCCACCAGGCCGTCGACCAGGTCCTGCTGCCCGTCCTCGTCCACCAGGCCCAGCAGGCCCGGCGTCCGCGTCGGGCCCGGGCTCAGGACGTTGACCCGCGTGCCGGTCCCGGCGAGGTCTAGGGCCCAGCTGCGGGCGAAGTTGCGCACCGCCGCCTTCGTCGCCGAGTAGACGCTGAAGGCGGAGCCGGGCCGCGTCGACGTCGTCGAGCCGGTGAGGATGATCGACGCGTTCGCGTTCAGCAGCGGCAACGCCTTCTGGACGGCGAACAGGACACCCTTGACGTTCGTGGCGAAGGTCGTGTCGAACTGCTCTTCGGTGATTTCGCCGAGCGGGGCGAAGACCCCGCCGCCGGAGTTGGCCACGACGACGTCGAGGCCGCGGCCCCGCTCCCCCACCACGCGGTAGAGCGCGTCGAGGTCGGCCAGGTTCGCCGAGTCCGCGCGGACGGCCGTGACGCCGTGGCCGATCTCGGCGACCGCCTCGTCGAGGACTTCCTTGCGGCGGCCGGTGATGAACACGTGCGCACCTTCGGCCGCGAACCGCTTCGCGATGGCGAGCCCGATGCCGGTGCCGCCGCCGGTCACGACCGCGGTCTTGTTTTCCAGGTTCACGCTGCTCCTCCAGTTCTTGACTATCTCGTCCAGAACGTACGCCGTTCTGGACGAGATAGTCAAGAATGGGTAGCCTAATCCCATGGCGAGACCCCGGAGCTTCGACGAGACAGCGGTCCTGCGCGCGGCCCGGGATCAATTCTGGGAACACGGTTACGCCGGCACGAAGGTCGACGACATCGCCGCCGCGACCGGCCTCGGCAAGGGCAGCCTGTACGGCGCCTTCGGCGACAAGCACGCGCTCTACCTGCGCGTCTACGACTACTACTGCGCCGAAGCGACCGACGGCGTACGACACCAGCTCGAAGGTCCCGACGACACCGCCCACCGGCGGCTGCGGGACCACGTGCGGGCCATCGCCGAGTCGGTCGTCGCCGACCGGGAGCGCCGCGGGTGCCTGATGGCCAAGGGCGCGGCCGAGTGCTCGGAGCACGACGAAGCTGTCGCGACCCGGACCGGGCAAGCGTTCCGCGCCCTGCAGGAATCCCTGACGGCGTGCATCGCGGGCGCGCAGCGCGCGGGCGACCTCGCCGCCGAGGCCGACCCCGCCCACCTCGCCGGGCTGGTGCTGGCCGTCCTGCGCGGGCTCGAAGCGCTGGGCAAGGGCGGCGTCGGACCGGACGAGATCCGCGCGATCGCCGAGACCGCCCTGGCCGTGCTGCCGAAGCCGTGAAGCACTGACTCGTTGGGCCAACTGGTCTCAACTTCTTGACGGACCGCCTGGTTTGTGACGAAGATCTCGGACACCCGCCGAAAGGCCGTTTTCGCATCGTGGAAAACGGAGGTCGTCCGTGTTCGTCCAGGATCTGACTCCGCTGGGCTCGCTGGGCCTGTCCGCGCTGGTCGCCGTGCTGCCGCTCGCCACCGTCCTCGTGCTGCTCGGGGCCGTCCGGATGCGGGCGCACCACGCCGCCCTCATCGGCTTGCTCGTCGCCCTCGTCGTCGGCGTCGCCGCGTACGGGATGCCGGTCGTGCAGGCCGTCTCCGGGGCGCTCGAAGGCGCCGCGTTCGGGTTGTGGCCGATCATGTGGATCGTCGTCAACGCGCTGTGGATCTACCGGCTCACCGTGCGGACCGGGCACTTCGACGTCCTGCGCCGCTCGTTCGGCCGGATCTCCGACGACCCGCGCATCCAGGCCCTGATCATCGCCTTCTGCTTCGGCGCGCTGATGGAAGCCCTCGCCGGGTTCGGCGCGCCGGTCGCGATCAGCGCCGTGATGCTGGTGGCCGTCGGCTTCCACCCGGTCAAGGCCGCCGTCGTCGCGCTGGTCGCCAACACCGCGCCGGTCGCGTTCGGCGCCATGGGCACCCCGGTCGTCACCCTCGCCCAGGTCACCGGCCTGCCGCTGCAGGACGTCTCGTCGATCGTCGGGCGGCAGACGCCGCTGCTCGCGCTGGTCGTGCCGCTGCTGCTGGTGATCATCGTCGACGGCAAGCGCGGCCTGAAGGACACCTGGCTGCCCGCGCTCGTCTGCGGGGTCGCGTTCGGGCTCGTGCAGTTCCTCGCCTCGAACTACGTGTCCCCGCAGCTGGCCGACATCGGCGCGGCGCTGGCCGGTGCGGCCGCGCTGGTCGCCCTCCCCCAGACCCGGCGCCCGGTGCCCGAAGCCGTCCGGATCGGCACCGGCGGGACGGCGACCGCCGAAGCGCCGCCGGAGGACGCGCGCGGCGACGTCGTCAAGGCGTACCTGCCGTACCTGCTCATCATCGTGATCTTCTCGGTCGCCGTGCTGCCGCCGGTCAAGCGGCTGCTGGACAAGGCGACCTGGAAGTTCCACTGGCCCGGGCTGAACGTCGCCGGGCCGAACGGGAAACCGGTGTCCGGCAACACGTTCTCGCTGCCGTTCCTCAACACCGGCGGAACACTGGTGCTGCTGGCGGGCGTCATCACCGCGGCGCTGCTGGCCGTTTCGGCGAGCGACACCGCGCGGGAGTGGCTGGCGACGGTCAAGGAGCTGCGGTTCGCGATCCTCACCGTCACCGGCGTGCTCGCGCTGGCCTACGTGATGAACCTGTCCGGCCAGACGACCACGATCGGCACGTTCATCGCCGCCGCGGGCGCCGGGCTGGCGTTCCTCTCCCCGGTGCTGGGCTGGTTCGGCGTCGCCGTCTCGGGGTCCGACACCTCGGCGAACGCGCTGTTCGGCGCCCTGCAGGTGACCGCGGCGCACCAGACGGGCCTGCCGGCGGACCTGCTGGCCGCGGCGAACAGCTCCGGCGGCGTCCTCGGCAAGATGGTCTCGCCGCAGAACCTCACCATCGCCTGCGTGGCGGCGAACCTGCCCGGCGAGGAGGGGAAACTGCTGCGGAAGGTGCTGCCGTGGAGCGTCGGGCTGCTGCTGGTGATGTGCCTGATCGTCCTGGGTCAGAGCACGCCGGTGCTCAGCTGGATGCTGCCGTGACCCCGGGCCGGGCGGCGACGCGCTGGGCGGAGCGGTTCCAGCTCCACCAGCCGTGCACGACCAGGCCGGCGAAGACGATGTAGATCGCGGCGGAGAAGTAGAGGCCGGAGGAGATCTGCAGCGGGACGCCGATGGCGTCGACGGCCAGCCAGACCAGCCAGAACTCGACCAGCCCGAGCCCCTGCGCCCCGAAGGCGACGAGGGTGCCGACGAAGATCGCGGCGTCCGGCCAGGGCGCCCAGGACGCGTTCAGGGCGTCGAGGACCAGCGCCATCACGGTGGTGCCGACGGCGAAGGCGCCGATCATCGCGAGCCGTTCGGCGAGCCGGCCCTTGCGGACGACGACGCCGAACACCGGGTCCTGGCGGCGCGTCCAGGCCCACCAGCCGTAGACGGAGATGGCGAGGATGGCGACCTGCCGCGCGGCGAGCCCGCCGAGGTGCGCGGAGACGTAGACGGCGAACAGCAGCACGGTGGCCCCGACCTGCACCGGCCACGTCCACAGGGTGCGACGCTGCGCGAGGAACACGACGGCGAGCGCGAACACCTGCCCGGCGAGCTCCGCGATCGAAATCCACTGGCCGAGCACGGTGATCCCGTGGTGCAGCAGGAAGTCCACGTCACGCCCCTTTCGTCCTACCGCTCCCAACATGCTCGCCGGCGGGCGAATTCCCTAGGGAGTGTGAGGGGCGAGACATCCCATGGACTGGACGTCCCCGACGCGCAGCGTGCCGCCGCGCACGACCCGGGCGTGCACGCCGAGCGTCATGCCGTTCGCGCCGGTGATCGTCTTGAGCAGCCCGGGCGCGGCCGGGAGCCCGTCCCAGGGCAGGTCGACCATCACGCAGCGGACGGCTTTGCGCAGGATTTCCAGCTCGACCTCGCCGATCCGGACGTGCCGCCCCAGCCAGGCCTCTTCGGCGAGCTCCGGCGCCGGGCCGGTGTCGAGCAGGACGTTGGGCCGCAGCCGCCGCGCGTCGATCCCGGCGCCGGGAGCGCGCTCGGCCAGCCAGGCCAGCGACGACGTCGTCAGCAGGTGGACGGCGGCCTCGTCGTGGTGCGGAACGTCCGCTTCCTTCGTCAGGGCGACGCCGGGCCGGCCGAGGGCGGCCGCGATGTCGGCGTCACCCCGGGCGGTGCGGCCGTCCGGCAGGGTCACGACCGGGACGTCACCGTCGTAGCGAGCGGCGAAGGTGTTCAGGCCGGGCATCCGCCGGAAGCGGCGGGTGTTCTTGCCGCTGCCGAACTTGCCGTCCGGATCGCGGACCGCGTACAGCCGGTCGCCGTCGAGGCCGCGTTCGCCGACCTGCACCTCGGCCAGGCGTTCGCCCACCATCGACTTCACCGGATAGCGCCACAGCGCCGCAACGACCCCCATGCGGCGAGCGTAGCGACAGCCCAGCCCCAAGCGCCCCAATGTGGCGTTGGGTGCGTCCAACGCACCGAACGCCACATTGGATGCGTCAGACGCACCGAACGCCACATTGGGGCGCTTGAGGCGAGCGCGGACGGGCCCGGCGGCATCCCCGTCCGCCGGGCCCGCGCCACTCCCCTTCGATCAGACCTGCGGGCGCGGGGTGCCCACCGGCGGCGTCGGGGTGCTGTCCACGCCGACCGCCGCGCGCGGGGCGGCCGGGCCGGTGCCCATCTCGCCCGTGCGCTGGGCCGGGGTCTCCAGCTGGTGCTCCATGTTCGCCATCCAGCCGCGCCAGCGGTCCTGGGCCGGCTTGATCAGGCCGCCGCCGAAGCCGACCACGATCACGCCGCCGATCGTCGCCAGCACCGCGATCAGCACCGGGCCGGTGATCGCCGTCGCGATGTTCACCTGTCCGAGGGCGGCGATGATGCCGAACGCCATGATCAGCCAGTAGGCCCCCAGCGACAGCGGGCGGGCCGCGCCCCGGCCGGACAGCGCGGACGCGACGACGTCACGCACCACCTTCGCGATCGCCGCGGCCACCACCACGAGCACCAGCGCCACCACGATCCGCGGCAGGAACGCGATGATGTCGTTGAGCAGCTGGCTCACCGGGTTGGTCGGCCCGAACACGCCGAACGCCAGCTGCAGCGCGATCAGCAGAATGAAGTAGTAGACCAATTTGACCAGGATCCCGGTCGCGTCGATCTTCTGCTGGCCGACCTTTCCGCTCAGCCCGGTCCGCTCGACCAGTTTCCCGAAACCGGCTTTCCCGAGCACGAGCGCCAGTCCTTTCGAGACGGCTTTCGCGATCAACCAGCCGATCAGCAGGATGATCAGGAATCCCACGAGTTTCGGGACGAACGTGGCCACCATGGCCCACGCCTGCCCGAGCCCGTCCTTCAGTTGCTCGCCCATACCGACTCCCTCCACGGATTTGCACCGGATCGTCGATCAAGTACCCAGGGGCGGCAACTCGTGCGCCCCACGATCGAGTGAGACGACTGGCGCGCGAAGATCACCCGTGGCCATACTGGTTCTACCGGTGGGGACCGGGGAGACGAGGCCGTCCGGCGCAGCGTAAACCGCAAGCGCCGGGCGGCCTCGAGCATTTGGCGCAAAAAGCACCGCTACCGGACGAATCCGGCCCCCGGGGCGCCGGGGGCCGGAAACCGTCAGGCGGCGCGCAGGGCGTCCCGCAGTTTCACTTTCGCGCCGGTGCGCATGACCGCGTTCCGGTAGATCCGCGCGGCGAACCAGATCAACGCCGGAATCAGCAGTACCACCAGCCCCACCGACACCACGGCTTCCCAAACGGGCACCCCGCCCATGGCCAGCCGCATCGGCATCAGCGTCGGCGAGAACACCGGAATCACCGAAAGCACCTCGACGAACGTGTTGCCCGGATCCGACGGCAGCACCGAAATGCCGATCACGTACCCGGCGATCACGAACATCAGCGCCGGCGTCGTCACGCCGCCGACGTCTTCCTGGCGCGAAACCAGCGCCCCGAGCGCGGCGAACACGATCGAGTACATCAAGAACCCGAGCAGGTACCAGACGATCAGCCAGACGACCGTGCCCACCGCCGCCGAGACGGAGATCGTCAGCACGTCGGTGGCCAGCGCGGTCACCACCCCGCCGACGCCGATCACGACCATCTGGATCAGCCCGACCGCCCCGATGCCGAGCACCTTGCCCGCCATCAGCTGCCACGGCTTGATCGTCGACAGCAGCAGCTCGACCACGCGCGAGGTCTTCTCCTCGACGACGCCCTGCGCGACGATCTGGCCGTTCATCAGCAGCGACATGTAGATCAGGATGCCGGCGATGATGCCCAGCACGAGCTGCTGGCCGTTGTAGTCGTAGGGCTGCTCCAGCGGCGGGTCCTCGACGAACTTCGCCGAGGCGACCGCGGCCTCGAACCGGGCCGGGTCCCCGCCCAGCGCCGCCACCTGCTGGCTGACCGCCACCTGCTGCGACAGCACCTGCAGGACGTCCTTCAGGTTGCCGTCGAGGTCCTTCTTCACCTGGACGTGCACGCTCTTGCCGTCGCCGGTGAGCAGCGCGTCGAGCGAGCCGTCGGCCAGCTTGGCGCGCCCGGCGGCCTCGTCGGCGACCGGGACGACGTCGACCGTCTCGCCGATCGCCTGGCCGGTCGCCTTCAGCGGCGCCGAGAACCCGGCGGTCGCCGGGGTGTAGCCGACCTTCGAGTCGGCGCCGCCACCGGAGAACAGCTTGATCGCCAGGATGCCGACCACGATCAGCAGCAGCGTGACCGCGGTGCTGATGCGGTAGGCCTTCGACTTCACGCGGGTGCTGATCTCGCGGGAGGCCACCAGGCCCACCGCGGCCGCCGGGCTCATCCGGACGTCCGGGACCGGGGTGCTCATGCGGGGACCTCCTCGGTGCTCACGACGGAGCGGAACAGTTCGGTCAGCGACGGCTGCTCACGGGCGAACTCGCGGACCGGCCCGGTGGCCAGCGCCGCCTTGAGCACGGCCTGGTCGTCGGCGTCCTCGCCCAGCTCGAGCTCGGTCACCGCGCCCGTCCGGCCGAGCACCTTCACCCCGGGCAGGCCGTCGGCCCACCCGTCGCCGGCCTCGGGGACGTCGACCCGCAGCCGCAGCGCACCGCCGGCGCGCAGCTCGTCGACCGTGCCCCTGGCCACCATCTGTCCACTGCGGACGATGCCGACCCGGTCGCACAGCCGTTCCACCAGATCGAGCTGGTGGCTGGAGAACACGACCGGCACCCCCTCGGCCGCCTTCTCCTTGAGCACCTGGCTCATCACGTCGACCGCGACCGGGTCGAGGCCGGAGAACGGCTCGTCGAGCACCAGGATCCGCGGTTCGTGCACCAGCGCCGCGGCCAGCTGGACGCGCTGCTGGTTGCCGAGTGAGAGCTTCTGCACCTCGTCGTCGCGGCGGCCGGCGACGCCCAGCCGTTCCGTCCACTTCGTCACCGACGCCTGCGCGTCGGCGGCGGGCATGCCGTGCAGCCGCGCGAGGTACGTCAGCTGCTCGGCCACCTTCATCCTCGGGTAAAGGCCGCGTTCTTCGGGCATGTAGCCGATGTGGCGGCGCGTTTCGTGCGTCACGGGCGCGCCGTCGTAGCGGACTTCGCCGGCGTCGGCGGAGAGCACGCCGAGCGCGATCCGCATGGTCGTGGTCTTGCCGGCGCCGTTGCTGCCGACGAAGCCGAACAATTCGCCCGGACGGACGTCGAAGGTCATTTCGCGCAGGGCGACCACGTCGCCGTAGCGTTTGGAGATCCCGTCTATTTCCAAACCGGTCATTCCGGTTCCCCCGTTCTCGTGTGGCCCCGATCCTAGGCAGTGCGTACACGCGCCGCCTACCCTCGCGCGTTGCCGCGAGGGGCTACCAAAGTTGCGGGCACGTAGGATCGCCTCCGCCATGGATGGAACCACCGCCCCGCGCCCGGTGCCGAAGCACCACGGACTGTCCGCGAAGACGCTCCGGCGGCTGGAGCACGCGTCCGGCAGCCTGGCGAGCGCGAGCATCTCGGTGATGGAGCGGCGGCTGCCGTGGTTCGCCCGGCTGCCCGCCGACCAGCGCGCGAGCGTCCTGCTGATCACCCAGGCCGGGGCCGCCGGGTTCGTCGACTGGCTGCGGGACTCCAAGGAGGCGCTGAAGCTCACGACCGAGGCGTTCCGCGACGCGCCGGCCGAGCTGTCGCGGTGGATCAGCCTGCGCCAGGCGGTCGGCATGGTGCGGCTGGCCATCGAGGTCTTCGAGGAGCAGCTGCCCGAGTTCGCCGCGAACGAAGCGGAACGGGCCGCGCTGATCGAGGGGATCTTGCGCTACGGCCGGGAAATCGCCTTCGCGGCGGCGAACTCCTACGCGGCGGCCGCGGAAGCGCGCGGCGCCTGGGACGCCCGCCTGGAGGCGCTGGTCGTCGACGGCATCGTCCGCGGCGACGCCGAGGAGTCGGTGCTCTCCCGGGCGACGGCGCTGGGCTGGGACCCCACGGCGGCGGCGACGGTGCTGGTCGGCAACCCGCCGTCGGAGGACCCGCCGACGGTGGTGTTCGAGGTCCGCAGCCGCGCGGCCCGCGTCGGGCGTCCGGTGCTGCTGTCGGTGCAGGGTTCCCGGCTGGTGGTCGTGGTGGGCGGCCCGACCGACGGCGGGGTGAAGGAGCGGGAGATCCTGACCCGGATGTCGGTGGCGTTCGCCGACGGCCCGGTGGTGGCCGGCCCGACGGTGCCGACGCTGGCGGAGGCCCACCACAGCGCGACGGAGGCGTTGTCGGGGCTGCGCGCGGTGGTCGGCTGGCCGGGCGCGCCCCGCCCGGTGCGCTCGGGCGACCTGCTGCCCGAGCGCGCGCTGTCCGGGGACGCGGAGGCCGAGCGCCTGCTGGTGGACACGATCGCGCGCCCGCTGGAGGAGGCCGGTCCGACGCTGCAGCGCACGGTGGAGGCGTACCTGGAGAGCGGCGGCGTGCTGGAGACGTGCGCGAAGACGCTGTTCGTCCACCCGAACACGGTCCGCTACCGGCTGCGCAAGGCCGCGGACCTGACCGGCTGCCAGGCGACCGACCCGCGCGACGCGCTGGTGCTGCGGATCGCGCTGACCGTCGGACGGCTGGCGCGCGCTCGCGGCCTCTGGTGATGTCGAGAACCCGGCGCCGGCTTCGTCTCGAGGGCAGGAGCGGCCACCCGGCCGCGTGCCCCGGGGAGAAACCCATGACGATCCAGCGAATGGACAACGTCGGCGTCGTCGTCGACGACCTCGCGGCGGTGACGGCGTTCTTCGTCGCCCTCGGCCTGGAGGTCGAGGGCGAAGCCACGGTCGGCGGGCCGGAAGTCGACAGCCTCGTCGCGCTCGACGGGGTGCGGTGCGACCTGGCCGTGGTGCGCACGCCGGACGGCCACGGACGGCTCGAGCTGATGAAGTTCCACACCCCGGCGGCTCCGGCCGCCGGGACCGCCGAGCCGGTCAACGCCTTCGGGATGCGCCGCATCATGTTCGCCGTCGAAGACCTCGGCACCGTTCTCGCTCGCGTGCGCCGGCACGGCGCGGAGCTCCTGGGCGAGGTGGTCGAATACGAGGGCAGCCACCGGCTCGCCTACGTCCGCGGGCCCGAGGGCCTCCTCGTCGCGCTCGCCGAGAACCTCCGCTGACCACTGGGAAAGGACACCTCATGGCCGTCGCCGACGACCTCGACCGCGCCACCGACTCCACCGACCCGCAGTGGGCCTGGGTGGCCGAGCAGACCCGCACCTACCTGGCCTCGGACGGCACCGTAGGCCACGAGTCGAACGGCTTGCGCACGCTCATCCTCGCCACGACCGGCCGCCGGACCGGCGTGCCGCGGCGCACCTGCCTGATCTACGGCACCGCGGGCGACGACTTCGTGGTCGTCGCGTCCAAGGGCGGCGCCGACGAGGATCCCGCGTGGTTCAAGAACCTCCTGGCCGAACCGAGCGTCGGCGTCCAGGTCGGCCCGCGCCGGTTCACCGCCCGCGCCCGGCCGGCCTCCGCGGCCGAGCGCGGTCCGCTGTGGACCACGATGGCGGGCATCTTCCCGCTCTACGACGAGTACGCGCGCAAGACCGATCGCGTCATCCCGGTCGTCGTGCTCACCCCGCAGGGGTGAGCCTTCCCGAGACGGGCGTCACGTGATGGACTTAACAGCGAAAGGTGATTGAACCCGACAAGGCTTCCGGGTTACGCGCGAGCTTCTGCGGCGCGTCTTTGGAGGGTTCCGACAAAGACGCCGCACAGACACTGTGAACGTCGGCATCCCGGGGAACGCCCTCCGCCGTGTTGTCTTGAAGGGTGACAGCAGCAGTCCTCGCTCCCGGCCAGGGGTCCCAGGCCCCCGGTATGTTCACGCCCTGGCTCGACCTCGACGGCGCGCGCGAGCGCGTCGCGCAGTGGTCCGAGCGCGCCGGGCTCGACCTGCTCCGCCTCGGCACCGAGTCGGACGCCGACGAGATCCAGGACACCGCGATCGCCCAGCCGCTGATCGTCGCGCTGTCGCTGCTCACCTTCGAGCACCTCCAGGCCACCGCGCCGGTGCCCGCGGACGCACCGGTCGCCGGCCACTCCGTCGGCGAACTCGCGGCCGCCGCGATCGCCGGGGTGCTGAAGCCCGAAGACGCTGTCGCGCTCGCCGCCGTCCGCGGCGCCGAGATGGCGAAGGCGTGCGCGCTGGAACCGACGTCGATGGCCGCGGTCATGCTCGGGGACCCCGAGCAGGTCGTCGCGTGGCTCGGAGAGCAGGGCCTGACCGCGGCGAACCGCAACGGCGCCGGTCAGATCGTCGCCTCCGGTGCCGCCGACGCGATCGCGAAGATCGTCGCCGAGCCCCTCGAAGGCACGAAGATCCGCGCCCTCAAGGTCGCCGGCGCGTTCCACACGCACTACATGGCGCCCGCCGAAGAGGCGATGCGCGCCCACGCCGCCGAGCTGACCCCGGCCGACCCCACCCGCCCGCTGCTGTCCAACGCGGACGGTGCCGTCGTCACCAGCGGGGCCGAGTACCTGGCGCGGCTGGTCTCCCAGGTCACCCGCCCGGTCCGCTGGGACCTGACGATGGACGGCCTGGTCTCCCTCGGCGTCACCCGCACGATCGAACTCGCGCCCGCGGGCACCCTGACCGGCCTGGTCAAGCGGCAGCTCAAGGGCGTCGTCACCACTATCACCGCGCTGAAGACGCCGGCCGAGCTGGCGGCGCTGCGCCAGGAGGACGCCTCGTGACCGACCGACCCGCCCTGAGCCTCACCACCGGCTCCCGCGGCAGCCGCGTGCTGGGCATCGGCAGCGCGCAGCCGGAGAAGATCGTCACCAACGACGACCTGTCCCAGATCATGGAAACCAGCGACGAGTGGATCCAGACCCGGGTCGGGATCGTCGAGCGCCGGTTCGCCGAGAAGGACGAGCTGCTCACCGACTTCGCCGTCGCCGCGGGCAAGGCCGCGCTGGAGGACGCCGGGGTCGATCCGTCCGAAGTGGACACGGTCATCCTGCCGAACTGCACCATGCCGACGCTCATCCCGAACGCCGCCGCGCAGGTGGCGGCCCGGATCGGCATCCCCAGCCCCGGCGCGTTCGACCTCAACGCCGCGTGCGCCGGGTTCTGCTACGGCCTGGGTGTCGCCTCCGACCTGATCCGGGCCGGCTCGGCGAAGAAGGTCCTGGTCATCGGCGCGGAGAAGCTCACCGACTCCGTCGACCCGGTCGACCGGGCCAACGCGATCATCTTCGCCGACGGCGCGGGCGCCGCGGTGGTCGGCGCCTCCGACGAGCCGGAGATCGGCCCGGTCTCCTGGGGCAGCGCGGGCGACCTGGTCGACCTGATCTACATGCGCGACCAGAAGTACATCTACCAGGAGGGCCAGTCGGTCTTCCGGTGGGCGACCACCCAGATCGCGCCGATCGCGCTGCGCGCGCTCGAGGTCGCCGGGCTGAAGCCGTCCGATGTGGACGTGCTGATCCCGCACCAGGCCAACCTGCGCATCGTCGAGGCGATCGCGAAGAAGCTGCGGGCCAACGGCGCCCGCGACGACATGGTCGTCGCCGACGACATCAAGTACTCCGGCAACACCTCGTCGGCGTCCATCCCGCTCGCGCTGGACCACATGCGCAAGGCCGGGACGGCGAAGACCGGCGACGTGGTGCTGGCGGTCGGGTTCGGCGCGGGCCTGTCCTACGCCGGGCAGGCGTTCATCTGCCCCTGATCACCGTTACGCTCCCCGCGGGCACTCGCCCGAGGGAAACAGACCCCCAGAAAGACCGAGAAGGGAACTACCCCATGGCTGACAACGCTGAGATCCTCGCCGGCCTCGCCGAGATCGTCGAAGAGGTCGCCGGTGTGGCTCAGGACGACGTCACCGCCGAGAAGTCGTTCGTGGACGACCTGGACATCGACTCGCTGTCGATGGTCGAGATCGCCGTGCAGGCCGAGGACAAGTTCGGCGTCAAGATCCCGGACGACGAGCTCGCCAACCTGAAGACCGTGGGCGACGCGGTGAACTACGTGTCGGCCAACTCGAAGTAAGTCCTCTTCCCTCCTTGAGGAGACTCCCATGAGCAACATCGACGTCGTGATCACCGGTCTCGGCGCCACCACACCGCTCGGCGGGGACGTCACGTCCACCTGGGACGGTCTGCTGGCCGGGGCGAGCGGGGTTCGCGCGATCGAGGCCGATTGGGTCGAGGAGCTGCAGCTGCCGGTCAAGATCGGCGGTCAGCTGGCCGTCGAGCCGACCGAGGTCCTGCCCCGGGTCCAGGCCCGCCGGATGGACCGCTGCGAGCAGGTCGCGCTGATCGCCGCCCGGCAGGCGTGGGCCGACGCCGGGTACACCGAGCCGACCGACGAGCACACCGACGTCGACCCCGACCGCCTCGGCGTGTCGATCGGCACCGGGGTCGGTGGCCCGGTCACCCTGCTCACCCAGAACGACCTGTTGCACCAGCAGGGTCTCCGCAAGGTGTCGCCGCTGACCGTGCCGATGCTGATGCCGAACGGCCCGGCCGCGCACGTGGGCATCGACCTCAAGGCGCGGGCCGGGGTGCACTCCCCGGCTTCGGCCTGTGCCTCGGGTGCCGAGGGCATCGCCAGCGGCGTGGAGATGATCCGCTCCGGGCGCGCCGACGTCGTGATCGCCGGCGGCGCCGAAGCGTGCATCCACCCGATCACGCTGGCCGGGTTCGCCCAGGCCCGCACGGTCTCCACGCGCAACGACGACCCGGCGAGCGCGTCGCGGCCGTTCGACGCCAACCGCGACGGCTTCGTCCTCGGCGAGGGCGCCGGCGTGGTCATCCTGGAGCGCGCGGACCTGGCGAAGGCCCGCGGGGCGCGCGTCTACGCGACGATCGCGGGACACGGCATCACCTCGGACGCCTACCACATCACCGGCAACCACCCCGAGGGCGTCGGCCAGATCGCCGCCATGCGCGCGGCGATGAAGATGGCCGGGGTCACCGCGGCGGACGTCGGGCACGTGAACGCGCACGCGACGTCCACTGTGGTGGGTGACATCGGCGAGGCGGCGGCGATCCGCAAGGCGGTCGGCGACCACGTGATCGTGACGGCGCCGAAGGCTTCGCTCGGCCACCTCGTCGGCGGGGCCGGCGCGGTCGAGGGGATCATCACGATCCTGTCGCTCTACCACGGTCTGGTGCCGGCCACCCGGAACCTGACCGACCTGGACCCGCGGGTGCAGCTGGACGTCGTCGCGGGCGAGCCGCGCAAGGTCGAGCTGACCGCGGCGATCAGCAACTCGTTCGGGTTCGGCGGCCACAACACCGCGCTGCTGTTCACCCCGGCGGCCTGACCGCCCCGGAACTGAGGAAGGGCCCGGCTTCGGCCGGGCCCTTCGTCCGTTTCAGCACTTCTCGTGTTCGGGTGGTGGCCCGCCGTCGATGGCGGCGACCTTCAGCGTCTTGCCGTCGGCCACCATCGGGATGACGAGCCGCCACTTGATGCACGGCTCCCGGAAGAACAGCGGGGCGTCCTCGACGTTCTGCCTGCTGGTGAACCCGACCAGGACGCGCAGCGAATTCCCGGACGAGCGCTCGATCCGGTAGACGAGGGCGTCGCTGTCCTCTGTGGTGCGAACGCCCTTCTTCCAGTCGCTCTGCGACTGGCCGGCGGCCCGCTCGTCGGTGACCACGGCGACCCACTGCTGGTACTGCTTGCTGTTGATGGCCGCGAAGTACTTCTGCAGCACCCGGCGCACGGCGTCGCCCTGCGGGTGCCGCTTGGCGTCGTCGGTCATCCGGACGTCGTCGCCCACCGCGGCCGGCGCGCCGACGCTGGACGGCGACGGCGTCGTGACCGCGACGGAGGTGTCGTCGACGGGCTGGTCGGGCCGGCGGTAGAGCTCGCGCGCGAGCAGGCCGCCGCCGACGGTCACGGACAGCACCACGACCACGACGGGCACCAGCCAGCGCTGGCGAGAGCTGGGGGCGGGGGTGGTCACGCGGAGAGCGTACCGGCCCCCGTCCCGGGGCTCAGCCGACCTGGTGCAGCCAGGTCACCGGCGCGCCGTCGCCGGCGTGGCGGAACGGCTCGAGCGCCTCGTCCCAGCTCGCGGCCAGGAGTTCGTCCAGCTTGTGCGCGAGGGATTCGCCGCCGCGGGTCATGCTGACGAGCGCGCGCAGCTGGTCCTCGCCCACCACGATGTCGCCGTTGGCGCTGGTCCGGCCGTGCCACAGGCCGAGGCCGGGCGCGAAGCAGAACCGTTCGCCGTCGACGCCCGCGCTGGGCTCTTCGGTGACTTCGAACCGAATCATCGGCCACGCCTTGAGGGCGGACGCCAGTTTGGCGCCGGTGCCCGCGGGCGCGCGCCATCCGCACTCGGCGCGAAGCTGACCCGGACTGGCCGGCTGCGCCGTCCACTTCAGGTCAACGCGGGCACCCAGGGTGCCCGAAATGGCCCACTCGACGTGCGGACACACCGCAGACGGCGACGAGTGGACGTACACCACACCTCGGGTGCTGCCACGGGTGCTCACTGCTACCTCCGCTTGTTGCTCGACGAGGGACGTCTTCCCCTACGCCCTGACTCGAGCTGCGGTGCGGCCTCAGCGCGGCTCCCGAATGCCGCCTCCGATGCGTTGTAGCACATTCTGCACCCCAACCGTGCCGTTTGGCCACATGAACACCACAAGTCACCCGCCGCCCCACTTTCGGAGGGCACCGCGCCGTGCCGTCCCCGTGTCGCGCGGTTCGCTGGGCTGCGCGCGCTAGCGTGTTGACCCGGAACGACGAGCGGAAAGGGGCTTTCGGTGCGACTGGTGCGCCTGGAGAGGCAGCAGTCCCGGGTGGCGGACGACATCCGGGCGGCGCTGGCATCCCTGGGCCGCGGCAGCACCGTGATCGGCGGCATCGCCCTGGTGGGTGTCGGGGGTGTGACGGACCGCCCGATCGACGCCGTGGTCCTGCTCCCCCACGGCGTGATCATCGTGATCGGCGTGGATCTCCCGGACCCGGCCCTGCGCCTGGAGGCCCCGTTGGGAGGCCCCTGGAAGGCGGACGGCTGGCCCCTGGTCGCGGACGACGATTCGGTGAACCCGGCGACGGAGGCCCTGGACGTTTCGCAGGCTTGCGAACGGCGAATCGCCGAACTGGTCCCGGGAACGGCCCCGGTGGGCACGATCATCGCGGTGGGGCCGTACGTGGAGACGGTCGACCAGCCGGCGCCGGACCTGGCGGGCCCGGTACGAGTGCTGCACCCGACCCCGACGACGATGCTGGCGGCAACGGTGTCGTTGTGCACGGCCCACCGGCCCCGTTCGGTGGACCAGGTGCGGGCACTGATCCGCGGCCTGGCGCCGGCGGCACCGGAGTTTTCGGACGAAGTGCTGCTGGGCGAAGGCTTCAGCAGGTTGACGGACGACACACCCCCGGAGTCCCTTTGGGACGATCCCCCGGCGGTCGCTCCTGCTGCGGTTGCTCCGGCTTCCGCTGGTTCGGTGGGTGTGACCGGCTGGCGGACGGAGACCCCGGCGGAGGCCACACCACCCGCCGACGCCGAGGTGCTCCAGCCGACCGCGCAGGCGGAACCGGACCGAACAGCCGATCCCGAGGCGCGCCCGGTGTTCCCCGGCGCCACTTCGCCGCCGGCCGAACCCACCGAGGTACCCCGGCCGCCCGCGCAGGCGAAGCCGGACCGCCCCGCCGATCCCGAGGCGCGCCCGGTGTTCCCCGGCACGGAACCGTCGGGGTCCGCCAACGCCACCCGTTCGGATGGTCCGGAACCGGCTGAATCCGCGGCGGTTGATGCCGAGCGGACCGAAAACCTCCGCCGGCCGTCACCGAGCGGCGAGCAGACCGCGGTTACCGTTGCCTCCGCCGATGCCGGGCCAGCGCCTGAATCCCTCGCACCGCAACTTGCGGATGCCAACTCCCAGCCCACCGGGCCAGAGCAGCTCGACCCGCCGCCCACTGAGGCCGAACCGGACACCCCTCCACAGCCAACCGAAACCGGGCCGACCCCCACCCAAGCCGGGCCCGGCACTCCCCAACCAGCCGAAGCCGCGCAACCCACCGCCGCACGTCCCGACCCCGAACCCGACCCCGAGCCGCCGCAAGCGGCCCAGCCGCGGCAAGCGGCCCAGCCGCCGCTGCCCTCGCCGCAGCCCTTCCCCCGCCCCCGGCCAAAGCCCGAACCCACCACCCCGGCCCCCCGTACCGTCCGGTGGCTGCCCCTCGGCGCCATCGGTGCGCTCGTCCTCCTCGCCGTCGCCGCCATTGCCGTGGCCACCACCGGGGATGGCACCGCCGCCGCGCCCGCCCCGACTCCCCCCGCCACCTCCAAGACCGCTCCGCCCACCCCCGCGCGCAGCCTCCAGTTCGCCCTTCGCGCCGCCGGTGGGGATCAGGGCTGTGCTTCGCACGCCTTCGGCGATGCCCAAGCCAGCCTCCAGCAGACCAGCTGCTCCGGCGTCAAACGCGCCAGTTACGCCGCCACCATCGATGGCCGCGGCGGGGCCGTCACCGTCGGGATCGTCGACTTCCCCGATGCCGCCCAGGCCGCCGCCTTCAAGGCCGTTGCCGATACTCCCGGCGGGGGCGGCGTCCTCGACCTCGCCACCGAGACCCGCCAGTGGGGCGCCACCCCGACGCCGCGCTTCGAGAACGCCGCCTACGCCAGCAAGCTCGATGGCTCCTCCGTGCGGCTCGTGCAGGCCGTCTGGGTGCCGGGACCGTCCACTGCGGACGATCCCGGCCTGGTCAGGGCGGCCAAAGCCGCCCTCGACCTGCCCGCCCGGTGACCGTCAGAGGCCGTACGCCTCCAGCAGCCGCAGCCAAACCTCGCTGATCGTCGGGAACGACGGCACCGCGTGCCACAGGCGGTCCAGGGGCACCTCTCCCACGATCGCGATCGTTGCCGAGTGCAGCAGCTCCGAGACGTCCTGGCCGACGAACGTCACACCCAGGAGCACGTTCCGCTCCGTGTCGACCACCATCCGGGCCTTGCCCGTGTAGCCGTCCGCGTGCAACGACGAGCCCGCCACCGCGATGTCGATGTCGACGACGCGGTCCGCCGAGCCCGGGCGCGCGTCCGCGAGGCCGACCGCCGCCACCTCCGGGTCGGTGAACACCACCTGGGGCACCGCGTGGTGGTCGGCCGTCGCGGTGAAGCGGCTCCACGGCGACGGCTCCGCAAACGTGCCCGCCGCCAGTGCCGCCACCGTGTCACCCGCCGCGCGGGCGCCGTACTTGCCCTGGTGGGTCAGCGGCGCCCGGCCGGTGACGTCGCCCGCCGCGAACAGCCAGCCACCGTCCACTGCGGACACGCGGCCGGTGTCGTCGGTCTCCAGCGGGTGCCCGGGCTCGATACCGAAGCGCTCGAGCCCGGCGGTCGCCGGACGGCGGCCGGTCGCCACCAGGAACTCGTCGACGACGAGCGTCGAACCGTCCTTCAGCGTCAACGTCGTCCCGGCGTCACCCGCGGCCACCGAGGACACCCCCGAATCCGTGTGCACCTGCACGCCGGCTTCGCGCAGCCCCGCCAGCACCAGGTCACCGGCGAAGGAGGCGTTGCGCGGCAGCGGACGCGGACCGCTGATCACCAGGTGGACCTCCGAACCCAGCGACGCGAACGCCTGCGCCATCTCGACGCCGACCACGCCGCCACCCAGGACGCCGAGGCGCCCGGGCGCCGAGGACGCCGACGTCGCTTCCCGCGAACCCCACGGCCGGATCGTGTCGAGCCCCGGGATCGGCGGCGTGCTGGGCACGCTGCCGGTGCAGACGATCACCGCGTGCCGCGCGGTCAGGACGCGGTCGCCGCCGACCGTCACCTCCCGCTCACCGGTGATCTCGCCGTGCCCGCGGATCGGCTCGATGCCCGCGCCGCGGGCCCAGTCGACCTGTCCCGAGTCGTCGCCCTTGCCGGTGAACCAGTCACGGCGCGCGAACACCGCCGCCGGATCGACCCGGTCGCCGACCGGCACGCCCGGCACCCGCTTGGCGGCGGCCAGCAGATTTCCCGGCCGCAGCAACGCCTTGCTCGGGATGCAGGCCCAGTAGGAGCACTCGCCACCGAAGCGTTCGTGCTCGACGAGGGCGACCTTCAGGCCTCCGCGAGCCGCCCGTTCCGCGGCCACCTCCCCCACCGGACCCGCGCCGATCACCACTACGTCAAAAGTCTCTCCAGGCATGGGTTCAGGTCACACCACTACGCGGGATCACGCAAGCCAGCGGCTATCCTCCGTCAGGAAGCTGCAAGTTGTCGGCGGCACCGGATGCCGTCGGGCCCGGTGCGCGCGAACACACGAGTTCGAGCACGGGAGGTTTGTCGTGGCCAGGAACACGGCTGTGCAGGTGCTGGATGATCTGACCGGCGAGCCCGCGGCGGAGACCGTCGGGTTCGGCCTGGACGGCATCGACTACGACATCGACCTCTCCTTCGCCAACGCCGAAGCGCTGCGCGAACTCCTGCAGCGTTACGCCGACGCCGGACGCCGCACGGGAGGCCGCAAGAACCGGCCCCGGGCCGTCCCCGGCGCGAAGAAGACCGAAGCCGAGAGAACCACCCCGAAACCGAAGTCCACCAAGCCGAAGGCCGCCCCGGAGAAGAAGGCCGAACCCGCGCGCACCAGGAAGGCCGCGGAGCCGAAGACCACCGGCCGCAAGGTGCCGACCGTCATGTTCTCGGCGGCCGAGTAAGTCCACAGTAGACGGCTCAGGCCGCGCGCTGGGCGCCGTCGGCGTGCCAGGACGGGTAGCGGTAGCGGGTGTGCAGCAGCGCCCGCTGCCGCGCCAGCTCGGCCGCCGACGGCGGGCGGGGCACGAACGTCCCGAGCAGCTGCGACGCCGCCGCCCGCACCGCCGCCTCGACCGCCGGGAACCCGGGCCGCAGGCCGTGCTCGGCCAGCGACGCCACCGGGCTGCGGTGCGAGTCGAGCGGCCGCGGGTCCGGCGGCGCGCTGGTCAGGTAGCGGCCGACGAGCCCGGCCGCCGTCTCGACCAGCAGCGTCGAGTGGGCCAGCAGGCCGGTCTTCGTGCGGAACACCGCGAACCCGCACAGCTTCGCGTCGCCGATGAACAGCCCGCGGTCGCCGATCCGCGGCACCAGCCCGAGCTGGTCGACGGCGGCGCTCATCACCTGGCCGAGCGCCTCCAGGGGCCGGTCCGCCGGGCCGGGCAGGACCAACGTGACGTTCAGGTTGCCCGGATCGTGGAACACGGTGCCGCCGCCGCTGGCCCGCCGCAGCACCGGGACGCCGTCGCGGACGCACTCGTCGACACGCACTTCGCGGGCGATCCGCTGCCCGCGCCCCACCACGACGCAAACCGGGTTGCGCCAGAGCCACAGCACCGGTGACTCGGGCGCAACCCGGAGGAGCGCTTCGTCGAAAGCGAGATTCTCGGCCGGATCCGTGAACGCCGCACGAACATCCGACCCGGTCGTCATAGCGCCTTGAGTTCCTCCACGATCTCGCCCACCGACGACTTGGCGTCCCCGAAGAGCATGCTGGTCTTCGGATCGTAGAACAGGTCGTTGTCGATCCCGGCGAAGCCCGAGCTCATCCCGCGTTTCAAGACGATCACGGACCGGCTCTCGTTGACCTTGAGGATCGGCATCCCGTAGATCGGCGAGCTCGGGTCGGTCTGCGCGGCCGGGTTCGTGACGTCGTTCGCGCCGATCACCAGCGCGACGTCGGTCTGGGCGAACTCGGAGTTGATTTCGTCCATCTCCTTGAGCTGCTCGTACGGCACGTCGGCCTCGGCGAGCAGCACGTTCATGTGCCCCGGCATCCGGCCGGCCACCGGGTGGATCGCGTACGCGACCGTGATGCCCTTCTTCTCCAGCAGCTTCGCCATCTCGCGGACGGTGTGCTGCGCCTGCGCCACGGCCATGCCGTAGCCGGGCACCACGACGACCTTGCTGGCGTAGGCCATCTGGATCGCGGTGTCGGCCGCGCTGGTCGAGCGCACCGGACGGGCTTCCTTCGCGCCGCCGCCGGCCGCGACCGCCGGGCCGCCGCCGAAGCCGCCCGCGACGATCGCCGGGATGGACCGGTTCATCGCCTTGGCCATCAGGTTCGTCAGGATCGAGCCGGACGCGCCGACGATCATGCCCGCCACGATCAGCGCCGTGTTGTCCAGCGCCAGGCCCATCGCCGCGGCCGACAGCCCGGTGAACGCGTTGAGCAGCGAGATCACCACCGGCATGTCCGCGCCGCCGATCGGCAGCACGACGGTGAGGCCGAGGATGCCCGCCGCCACCAGCAGCCCGATGATCAGCAGCTCGCTGTCGTTCCCGGTGATGATGAGCACCGCGCAGACGACCGCGATCGCCAGGAGCAGCAGGTTGACCGGCTGCTGGAGCTTGCCGAGGGTGATCGGGCGGCCGCTGATCAGCTCCTGGAGCTTGCCGAACGCGACGTTCGAGCCCCAGAAGGAGATCGAGCCGATGATGGCGGCGAACAGCGAGGCGATCGCGATGTACGCCGGTTCGTGCGCGTACCCGTCGGTGGAGTTGAACTCGACCCACGCGATGAGCGCGACCGCGCCGCCGCCGACGCCGTTGAACAGCGCCACCATCTGCGGCATCGCGGTCATCTTGACCTTGCGCGCCGACGGCACGCCGACGACGACGCCGATCCCGACGCCGAGCGCGATCAGCACCCAGTTGCCCATCCCCGGGGTGAGCAGGGTGGCGACGACGGCGATGCCCATGCCGACCGCGGCGATCCAGTTGCCGCGGACGGCGGTGCGCGGGCCGGTCAGGCCCATCAGGCCGTAGATGAAGAGGGCGAACGCGATGATGTAGAGGATCGCGATGAAGTCGGTCACTTCTCCTCCTCCTCACCGGGTACGGGCTTCTTCGCCTTGAACATCGACAGCATCCGGTCGGTGACGAGGAACCCGCCGACGACGTTGATCGTGCCGAAGGCGATCGCGATGACCAGCAGGATCTTGTTGAACACGCCGTCGACGCCGAGGCCGAGCACGACCAGGCCGCCCAGCAGCACGATGCCGTGGATGGCGTTGGTGCCCGACATCAGCGGGGTGTGCAGGGTGTTGGGCACTTTCGAGATGACGGCGAAGCCGACGAACCCGGCGAGCACGAGCACCGCCAGGTTCTGCACCAGTGGGCTCACGACGCGCTCCCTTCGCGCCCGGCCACGCAGGCACCGGCGACGATCTCGTCTTCGAAGTTCAGCTCCAGCGCGCCTTCCTTCGTCACGAGCAGCTCCAGCAGCTCGACGACGTTGCGTGCGTAGAGCTCGCTGGCGTGCGAAGGCATTTCGGCGGGCAGGTTCAGCGGGGAGGAGATGGTGACGTCGTGCTCCACGACGTCCTCGCCCGGCTTGGTCAGCTCGCAGTTGCCGCCGGTCTCGCCCGCGAGGTCGACCACGACGGACCCGGCGGGCATGCCCTTGACGGCGTCCGCGGTGACCAGGGTCGGCGCCTTGCGGCCCGGCACCAGCGCGGTGGTGATCACGACGTCGAACTTCGTGATGGCCTCGGTGAGCCGCCGCTGCTGCTCCTCGCGCTCTTCCGGCGTCAGCTCGCGGGCGTACCCGCCTTCGCCGACGGCCTCGATGCCGAGGTCGAGGAACTGCGCGCCGAGCGACTTGACCTGCTCGGCGACCTCGGGCCGGACGTCGTAGCCGGTGGTCTGCGCGCCGAGCCGCTTCGCCGTGGCGAGCGCCTGCAGGCCGGCGACGCCGGCGCCGAGGACGAGCACCTTGGCCGGCGGGACGGTGCCGGCCGCGGTGGTGAGCATCGGGAAGAACCGCGGGAGTTTCTGCGCGGCGAGCAGCACCGCGCGGTAACCGCCGATGCTGGCCTGCGACGACAGCGCGTCCATCGCCTGCGCCCGCGAGATCCGCGGGACCGCCTCCATCGCGAAGGCGCGCAACCCCGCTTCTTCGAGCTTCGCGAGCCCTTCCGGGTTGCCGCGCGGATCGAGGAAACCGACGAGCACGGCGCCCCGGCTCAGTTTCGCGACTTCCCCCGGCGAAGGCGGGTTGACCTTCACGACGATCGGCGCGCCCCAGGCGTCGCCGAGTTCGGCGCCGGCCTGGGTGTACGCATCGTCACTCAGGTGCGCGCCGGATCCGGCGCCCGGCTCGACGACGACGCGCAGCCCGCGCTGCGCCAGCCGCCCGACGAGCTTGGGCACCATCGCCACCCGCCGCTCCCCGGGGCGTGATTCGGCCACCACACCCACGGTGAGCTGCTGACTCTGTTCGCTGTCCGTCACACGACCTCCTCATCGGCGAGGCACGATCCGAGGGTTGTACCACGCCGGACCGACAGTCCCCAGTGACCTGGGTCGCAAGTCCGCCGGTTGTGCCGGGAAATACGAGTGTCGTGCGGGAAACGTTCAGGTCGTTTTCCAGTGCGGGACGCCCAGCAGGACCAGGCGCAGCCGTTTTTCCGCCGTTCCGGTGATTTTCGCGTCTTCACCGGGGCGGGCTTCCAGCAGTTCGACAATGGTCGTCAGCATCACGGAAACGATCAAGTCGGCCAGCATGTGCAGGTCTTCGGTGCTCCACGACCGCAGCGGCGCGAACCGCGCGAGGTCGATCGCGAGGTCGCCGGAGAACATCCGCAGTTCGACGCCGATCGCCTGGGCGAGCGGGCCGCCGGCGTACCGCTCGCGGGTGAGGAACCGGAAATGGTCCTCGTTCGCCCGGACGAATTGGTGCACCGTGGCCACCGAGGCGCTGATCATCCCCTGGTAGGTGTCCGGATCGGTGCGGGCGGAGCGCATCATGCCGCGCAGCGTGCGCGTCGCCTCCTCGACGAGCGCGACGCCGAGGTCCTCCATCGTGGCGAAGTGCCGGTAGAAGGCCGTCGGGACGATGCCGGCGCCCTTCGCGACCTCGCGCAGGGACAGCGTGGCGAACGGGCGGTCGGCCAGCAGCTCGAGGGCGGTGTCCAGCAACGCCTGGCGGGTGCGCAGTTTGCGCTCCTGGCGGCTCACCGGCGTCAGTGGTTCGGACACGGGTTCCAGCGTACGGGTGTCCACCGCGTTGCTCACGTCACATCCTTCGCGTCTCGCGTTGACAGGGCGTCCACTCCTGCAGTGCACTATTGAGTGCACAGTCGTTCACTGTAACCGAGGAGGTTCGGAGATGACGGCGCTCATCCCCCGGCGGGTGCGCGGCCTCGCCTCGCTGGCCGAGGCGCTGCTGACGCCGCACGGGATGGACCGGTACCTGGAGCTCGTCGACCCGATGCTGGTCCGCCGCGAGATCCGCGGGCTGGTCACGGCGGTGCGCAAGCAGACGCCGGACAGCGTCACCCTCACCGTCCGGCCGAGCCGCGCGTGGCCCGGGTTCACCGCCGGCCAGTACGTCCGCGTGCAGGTGGAGATCGACGGCGTCCGGCGCACGCGCTGCTATTCGCCGTCCGGTTCGCAGTACGACGGCGAACTGGAGTTCACGGTCAAGGAGCAGGGCCTGGTCTCCGGGCACCTGAACCGGGCGATCGGTGTCGGCTCGGTCGTCAACCTGTCCACTCCGGACGGCGGCTTCACGCTGCCGGCCACCCGGCCGGACCGCGTGCTGCTGATCGCGGGCGGCAGCGGGATCACGCCGGTGCTCGCGATGGCGCGCACCCTGGTCGACGAAGGTCACCCCGGCGAGATCGTGTTCGTGCAGTACTCGAACGGCCCGGCCGACGCGCTGTACCGCACCGAACTGGCCGAACTCGCCGCCCGGCACCCGGGACTGCGGGTCGTGCACGCCTACACGCACTCGAAGGGCGGCGACCTGACCGGGTTCTTCTCGGTCGAGCACATCGAGCCGCGGTTCCGCGACGCGGAGACGTTCGTCTGCGGCCCGAAGCCACTCATGGACGCCGTGCGCGCGGAGCTCGGTGAACGCGTGCACACCGAAGAGTTCACGCCGCCGGCGTTGACGTTCGACACCGCGGACGCCGAGGGCCGGGTGCGGTTCCGCCGCAGCGGCCGCGAATGCGCCAACTCGGGGAAGCCGTTGCTGGAGCAGGCCGAGGAAGCCGGTCTGACGCCGGAGCACGGCTGCCGGATGGGCATCTGCTTCTCCTGCACCCAGCTGAAGACGGCCGGGCGCGTCCGCAACGCGCGCACCGGCGAGGTTTCCGGCGACGAAGACGAAGAAATCCAGCTCTGCATCTCCGTCCCGGTCGGGGACGTCGAGATCGACGCTTAGAGGAGATTGTCATGACCGGTCTGCAGGACCGCCTGACCCCGGCACAGGTCGAGGAGTTCGGCCGCGAGCTCGACGCGCTGCGGCAGCGGATCGTCGACGACCTCGGCCAGGAGGACGTCGACTACATCCACAACGTCATCAAGACCCAGCGCGGCCTGGAGGTCGCCGGGCGGGCGCTGCTGTTCGCCGGGTTCTTCCCGCCGGCGTGGCTGGCCGGCGTCGGCGCGCTGTCGCTGGCGAAGATCCTCGACAACATGGAGATCGGCCACAACGTCATGCACGGCCAGTACGACTGGACGCGCGACCCGGCGCTGAGCTCGCAGCGGTTCGAGTGGGACACGGTGGCGCCGGCGGAGAACTGGCGGCACTCGCACAACTACATCCACCACACGTACACGAACATCGTCGACAAGGACCGCGACGTCGGCTACGGCATCCTGCGGATGGACACCGCCCAGAAGTGGCACCCGTACTACCTGGGCAACCCGGTGTACGCGACGCTGCTGGCGATCTTCTTCCAGTGGGGCGTGATGCTGCACGACCTCGAGGTGGAGAACGTCGTCAAGGGCACGCGGACCTGGGCGGACAACGTGCCGGTGCTGCGGAAGATCGTGCGGAAGGCGTCGCGGCAGATCGGCAAGGACTACGTGCTGTTCCCGTTGCTGACGGGACCGCTGGCGCCGCTGACGTTCCTCGGCAACGCGACGGCGAACCTGACCCGCAACCTGTGGGCGTTCGCGATCATCTTCTGCGGCCACTTCCCGGCGGACGTCGAAAGCTTCACCGAAGAGGAAACCGCTTCGGAATCGCGCGGCCAGTGGTACCTGCGCCAGATCCTGGGTTCGGCGAACATCACGGGCGGGCCGCTGTTCCACATCCTCAGCGGCAACCTGTCCCACCAGATCGAGCACCACCTGTTCCCGGACATCCCGGCGCGCCGCTACCCGCAGATCGCCGGCGAAGTGCGCGCGATCTGCGAGAAGTACGGGCTGCCGTACCACACGGGCCCGCTGCGCCGGCAGCTCTGGTCGGTGGCGAAGAAGATCGTGAAGCTGGCCCTGCCCGCCCCGCAGTCCCCGGCTACCGTGGAACCCGACCGGCAGCTCCGAGCAGCGTGAGGGTGACATGGTGGGCCAGTTCGAACGAGAGAAGGACACCCTGCAGGTGATCACCGAATCAGCGGCGACGCACGTCGGCAACATAGCGTCGATCATCACGGGAGCGATCCGCGACGTCGCCCGCGAGACGGGCGAGTGGCTCACGGACGTGATCGAGATGCGCGAGGCGGCCCAGCGAGCCCGGGAGGACGACCCGGACACGCCGTGACGCGGGTTTCGTGAACGGCCTCCTCGGGAAGCTGCAGAGGAGGCCGTTCACCCCCTACCGACCAGCCGCCTCCGCGGCCGCATGAGTTTTGGAGTCCGCCACGGGGCGGTCTGCACGTCCTTTGAGCTCTACCGTCTGCCAGATCCAGAACCAGGCGAACCCGGCGATCAGCGCCGCCTCCACTCCGAGCGTCAAATGGGGGAAGGGCACGAACTTCAAGGCGGCCAGCCAGGCGACCAGGGCCCCCACCATGCCCCAGAAGACCACGCCATACCGCTCGCGCGACGTATCCCAGTAGTTCCACCCCACGACCAGGACCATCCCGGCGAACATGGACCCGGCAGCGAACAGGTGTCCGCGCGCTCCGAACTCTCCGGGGAACACCCCCGCCCAAAAGGCCATGGCGGCCACTACGAACAGCGTCACGCCCTTCACCACTCTGGCGAGTCCGGCCGCCTTGCCCTGCGGCCGCTTCACGAAGGCCCAGATCCCGGCACCGACGGCGGCGGCGAGCACGGGCGGCAAGGTCGTTACCACTTCGGGCGTGGTCTCGATGTCCGCGACGCTGCCCACCTTGCAGGTGTTGTCCACCCCGGTGGGAACGAAGGCGACGATGAAGGCCATGAAGCCGGAGAAGTCGAGAAGGGCATTCTCGACTTCGGCTCCCTGATAGATGATGAGGCACGCGCCGATCGCGCACAACATGCCAACGAACGTCGCTTGCGAAGACGTGTAATAGTACCCGCTGATCGAGTGTTGCAGGCACATGTTGTTCACGACCAGATGCAGAGCGATCGAGGCGGCGAGCAGCAGCACCAGAACGATCAGCATGAAGCGAAGGGTGAAGTAAGTCCCCCTGGCGTAGTCATCGTTTTCAGACATCGAAAAGCCTCCGGATCAGTACGAAACCTCCGCCTGCCACCACAACGATCAGCGACGGCCAGAAGCAAAGGTGTTTCACGGTGCCGGCCACCCCGGCCACCGCCAAGGCAGGCCGCGCAGGCTTGGGAAACTTCTGCAGTGCAACGAGAATCGCGGAGTCCTCCACCAGGTCGGCCACCGCCCCGGCCACCGGGACCATCGCCGGTATCGCGCTGCCGAACAAGGTGAAGAGACCTCCGGGCAGGGCCACTACGTAAACCAGGATGAACCCAATATCGGCGATCTGGAAGTACGCGTGATGCCGTCGCCCCTGCTCGCCGAGTGCCGTCACCATCGCGGAACGCTCAGCGACACCGAACCCGATCCTCGTATCCAGGACCGGGATATGCGAAATATGTTTCACGTATGCCGCACTGAACGGAATCCGGCGGACGCACACCAGCAAGCACCCGAGGCCGGCAAAAAGAACCCAGCCGACCACTTGAACGCAGTGCACTGAGGCCCAGTGAAAGAAGATCGTCATGGCGGCCGCCTCCTTTCGACACCGCGTACAACGGGGTCGCCGAGGCTGTCCGATTCGTTAACCCGGTGACGAAATCGTTGCCGACGGTGTACCCCTGCGGTGTTCCGTAACGAAGCCGGGGGAAAACCCCATGGGCAACCCCGCCGACCGCGGGCAACACTGGATCCCGTGACCACCCTCGACCCACCCCACCCGCTGCGCCGCGTCTTCGGCCCCCTGGCCACGCGGGACTTCCGGGCCGAGTACCTCTGGCTCTGGCTCGCCGCCCCGCTCACCGTCTTCGCCCTGCTCACCTTCCTCGTCGTGCTGGCGGTCGGCCTCTGGCTCACCCCCGTCCTGCTCGGGTTCCTCGTCCTCGCCGGGGCCGTCTTCTACGCCCGGGGCATCGGGGCCGCCCACCGGAGGCTCGCGAAGGCCCTGCTCGGTGTCAGCGTCCCCGCCCCACGGCGGCCCGAGCTCAAACCCGGGCTGTGGAGCTGGGTGAAGGCGCGCGTCGGCGATCCCGCGGGCTGGCGGGCCGTCGGCTACCTGCTGCTGCGGCTGCCGCTGACCCTCGTCGGGCTCGCCAGCGTCCTCACCGCGACCCTCTACAGCTTCGCCGCCACCACCTACTGCTTCTTCTGGTTCCCGATGGGCGAACGGCAGCTGCCCGTCTTCGACATCCGCGCCGAGCACTGGGCGGGTGCGCTGGCCTGGTCGGCGTCCGGGCTGCTCGTGCTGATCGCGCTGCCGCGGGTGACGCACGCCTTCGTCGCGCTCGACAGGCTGCTGGTCGTCGGGCTGCTCGGCGAGCGCGACCTGTCCGCCCGCGTCCGCGACCTCGAAGCGAGCCGCGCGACCGCCGTCGAGGACGCCGCCCTGCGGCTGCGGCGCATCGAACGCGACCTGCACGATGGCGCGCAGGCCCAGCTCGTCGCGCTGGCCATGAAGCTCGGCCTGGCCAAGGACGAACTGGCCGACGTCGACCTCCCGCAGGTCAAGCAGCTGGTCACCGCCGCGCACGCCAACGCCAAGCAGGCCCTTACCGAACTGCGCGACCTCGCCCGCGGCATCCACCCGGCCGCCCTGGACGCGGGCCTCGACGTCGCCCTCGCCACGCTCGTCGCCACCTCCGGGATCGACGCGCAGGTCGCCGTCGACCTCCCACGCCGCCCACCGCCGTCGCTGGAGACGATCGTCTACTTCAGCGCCGCCGAACTGCTCACCAACGCCGCAAAACACGGCGGGATGACGCTCGTCGAAGTCACCGAAACCCCGGACGTGCTGCTACTGCGGGTGCGCGACACCGGCCCCGGCGGCGCCCGGATCGTGCCGGGCGGCGGGCTGGCCGGCGTCGCCGAGCGGCTGCGGACGGTCGACGGCGAACTGACCGTCACCAGCCCGGCCGGCGGTCCGACCGAAGTGTCCGCGCGGGTGCCGCTGCCCCGCTAGGGTCGCGGCATGCGGATCGTCATCGCGGAGGACTCCACCATCCTGCGCCAGGGTCTCGTCGAGCTGCTCACCTTCCGCGGCCACGAGGTCGTCGCCGCGGTGAAGGACGCCGAAGCTCTGCGCGAAGCGGTCAACGGCCACACTCCCGACGTATCCATTGTGGACATCAGGATGCCGCCGACGCACACCGACGAGGGCCTGCGGGCGGCGATCGCGCTGCGCCGCGAGTTCCCCGGCTGCGCGATCCTGCTGTTCTCCCAGTACGTCGAGACGAAGTACGCGGCCCAGCTGCTGGCCGACCGCGCGGGCGGCGTCGGCTACCTGCTCAAGGATCGCGTCGCGGAGGTGTCGGACTTCCTCGATGCGCTGCGCCGGGTCGCGGACGGCGAAACGGTCCTCGACCCCGAGGTCGTCAGCCAGCTGTTCTCGGCGACGCGCCAGACCGACGCGCTCGGCGGCCTCACCCCGCGCGAACGCGAGGTGCTGGGCCTGATGGCGGAAGGCCGGTCGAACTCCGCGATCGCGGCGGAGCTGTTCCTCTCCCCCGGTTCGGTGGAGAAGTACGTGACGTCGATCTTCGGCAAGCTCGGCCTGCCACCGTCCGAAGGGGACAACCGCCGGGTGCTCGCGGTGTTGCGCTACTTGGATTCCTGAGCGAGCAGCCCGTCGACGAAGGCGCGCAGCCCGGCCCGGTAGGTGTCGCGCGCGGCCAGCTCCGGCCAGCGTTCCCCGATGCCGGCCAGGCCGGGGAACCGGGCCTCGTCGAGGTTCGCGAACACCGCATCGCGGTAGCGAGGCCGGCCCTCGGCGGCCCGCCGGCCGGCGCGAGCGCGGACGAGGATCTCGCCCACCGTGTAGTACCAGATGTTCCGGTACAGCTCGACGGCCCGCTCCGGCGCGCAGCCGCAGCCGAGCGCCCCGCCGACGATGCCCTCGACCATCCACAGCGCCGGCTCGCCCAGCAGGTCGTCGGCCGTCAGCACCTCCACGACCTGCGGCCAGGCGGCCAGCGCGTCGTGCATCACGGTCGCCGCGGCGACGATGCGGTCGCGCGGGTCGTCCGGCAGGGCCGGCCGCGGCAGCCGGCCGGCGTAGTGCTCGAGCAGCTGGATCAGCAGGTCGTCCTTGTCGCGCACGTGGTGGTACAGCGTCGTCGCGCCGACGCCCAGCTCCGCGGCGAGCCGGCGGATCGTCAGCTTCTCCCCGCCGTCCCGGTCGAGGATCACCCGCGCCGCTTCGAGGATCTGCTCGCGGGACGTCGTCGGCGGCCGTCCCATGCGGCCGGCGGGTCGTGGCATTCCCCCATCATGCCCGCCGTGCTACTTTCGGAACATGTTCGAAAAGTCATCGGACGGAACTGGGGAACGATCATGACCACGGAAAGACGACCCGTGCTGGTGGTGTGCCTGGCGGTCTTCGGCCTGATGGCCGGCCAGCAGATGCTCAACCCGCTCCTGCCGCCGCTGGCCCGCGAATTCGGGTTCAGCGAGTTCGCGCTCGGCTCGGTGTGGGCGATCGGCGGGGCCGGTGTCGTGCTGGCCAGCCCGTTCTGGGGCCGCCGGACCGCGCGCTGGGGACACCGGCCGGTCCTGCTGCTTTCGCTGCTGGGCGCGATGGCGAGCCTGCTCGGCTTCGCCTTCGTCGCCCAGCTCGGCCTGGCGAAGGCGCTCGCCGTGCCGGTGCTGTTCACGGCCGTCCTGCTCACCCGCGGCGTCGCGTTCGGGCTGGCCTGGGCCGCGACGCCGGTGACCGCGCAGTCCTACATCGCCGACGTCACCGACGGCCCGGCCGCCCGGGTGCGGGGCATGGCGGTCTTCGGTGCGGCCCAGGGCCTCGCGCTCGCCGTCGGGCCCGCGCTGGGCGGGCTGCTGAGCCTCACCGGGAACCTGCTCGTCCCGGTCTACGCCGCACCGGTCGTCCTCGCCGCGATCGCCGTCGTGATCACCTTCGCGCTGCCGAAGCCCCCGAAGCGCGTCACGCGCCCGGAGACGGTGAAGGTCAGCCCGTTCGACAAGCGCCTGTGGCCGTTCCTGACCCTCGGCTTCGGCCTCTACCTCGCGCTGGCGATCGTCCTGATGACCATCGGCTTCCTGGTGCAGGACCGCCTGCACCTGGCCGCGCAGGACACCGGGCGGGTGACGAGCCTGGTCATGCTGGCCGGGGCGGGGATGATCATCCTGGTCCAGGTGCTCGCCGTCCCGCGGCTGGACTGGACGCCGCTGCGGCTGATCCGAGTGGGTGCGGTCGTCATGACCGCCGGGATGCTCGTGGTGGCCACCGGCTCGGACGGGCTCCTGCTCGGCGCCGGCGTGGGCGTGCTCGGTGCGGGGATGGGGTTCGCGACGCCGGGGTTCATGTCGGCGCCGACCCTGCTGGCCACCCGGGAGGAGCAGGGCGCGGTCGCCGGGCTGATGGGGTCGAGCAGCGCGCTGGCGTTCATGGGCGGGCCGCTGCTGGGCACCGGCCTGTACGAGATCGACCCGGTCGTCCCCTACCTCACCGGCGCGGTGCTCCTGGCGGCCCTGACGGCGTTCGCGTTCACCCGCACCGGCCGCCCCGCGAAGGAGCCCGTCGCTCCCTAGGCTGGGCCGCATGTATTCCACCGAGATCGAGGTCCGCACCGGCGCCGAAGCCGTCGTCCACGACCTCACCCACGAAGCCGAGGCGTTCCTGCGCGACGCCGACGCGACCGACGGGCTGCTGCACGTCTGGGTCCCGCACGCCACCGCCGGGCTGGCCGTCCTGGAAACCGGCGCCGGCAGCGACGAGGACCTGCTGGCCGCGCTCGACGAGCTGCTGCCCCGCGACGGCCGCTGGCGGCACCGGCACGGGAGCCCGGGTCACGGCCGTGACCACGTGCTCCCGGCGCTGGTGCCGCCCTACGCGACGATCCCGGTGCTCGGCGGGGTCCTCGCGCTGGGCACCTGGCAGTCGATCTGCCTAGTGGACACCAACCTCGACAACCCCGTCCGCAAGGTGCGGTTCAGCCTCCTCGCCGGCTGAGCGGGCGGAGCGGGCCGGCCACAGCGTCACCAGCAGGCCCGCGGCCAGCAGGGCACCGAGCACCCACAGCGCGGTCGTCACGTCGGGCGCGCCCGGGACGCCCTGCAGCAGGCTGCGCAGGCCTTCGGTGGAGAACCGGAACGGCGTCCACGACCACAGCAGCGCACGGTAGGCCGGGTTCAGCAGCTCCGGCACCTGCCCGGCCACCGCGGGCGCGACCAGGTACAGCGGCGCGAGGACGGCCATCGCGCGCAGGCCCAGCAGGCGCAGCAGCCCGGCCTGCAGGGCCGCGAACGCCGTCGCGGCCAGGAAGACGAAGCCGAGGACGCCCGCGGTCAGCGGCAGCATCGCGTCCCACAGCGCGAAGAACCCGGCCACGACCGCCGTGATCAGCACACCCGCGCCGACGACCTGGAGGACCCGGGCGCCGGCCCCGACGCTCCGGCCGGTCCGCTTCGCGAGCTGCGTCAGCGCGAGACCCGCGATGAGCGCGCCGATCCACGCCAGCGCACTCGCGGCCAGCGGCGCGACCCGGCCCGCGAGCCCGGCCGGGTGCAGGACCTCCTGCTTCGGCGGGCCGGCCAGCGCGGTCGCGGCGCCGGTCAGCGCCTGCTGCGCGACCTGGGTGCCGGCCGGGTTGACCGCGCCCGACGTCACGACGGTCGCGGACGGTCCCGGCCCGAGCTCGAGCACGCCGTAGACCTTCTTGTCCTCCAGCAGCTGCCGCGCTTCGGCCGGGGTCGCGACGGTCCAGGCGAGCTGGCCGCCGCCGTGGGCGGCGATGCGCTGCGCGATCTCCGGCGGTGCGGCGACGGCGACCGGGACGCCGTCGGGCGCGACGGTGGCCTGCGCGCCGAAGGTGAGGAATCCGAGCACCACCGCCACCAGCGCGCCGGCCAGGGCGGCGACCAGGGCGAGCGCCCCTGCGGGACGGGTCATCACTGCCTCCACTTATTCGTCACTCGTTGAATTACGCCTCAAGGTACGACCTCGCCACCCGAAAGTCAACGCGCGTTGAATAGCGGTCCCGGTAGCCTCGGACCCATGGGAAAGAATGGGCGCGAAGCGCCTCCGTTGAGGGTGGCGGCGGGGGCATGGATGGAGAAGAAGCGGCTGGTGCTCTGGGACATCGACCACACGCTCGTGGACTTCTCCGAACTGGGCGCGGTCTGGTACGGGACCGCGTTCACCGCGGCGACCGGCGCGCCCCTGCGCGTGCACCCGGTGTTCGGCGGCCGCACGGAACGGGCGACGACGACCGACCTGCTCACCGCGAACGGCTTCGAGGCCGCCGAAGAGACGATCCAGGCGCTGTTCAAGGCCCTGGTGGCGGAGTCCGAACGCCACCGGCACACCTTCGCGGAGACGGCCCGCGCGCTGCCGGGCGCGGCCGAGGCGCTGACCGCGTTCGCCGCCGGCGGCGACGTCGTCCAGACGCTCGTCACCGGCAACCTGCCGGAGATCTCCCGGCACAAGCTCGCCCCGTTCGGCCTGGACGAGCACCTCGACCTCGAGATCGGCGGCTACGGCACGCTCTCGGTGCACCGCCCGGACCTGGTCCCGCACGCGATGGCGCTGGCGGCGGCCAAGCACGGCACGGAATTCGACGCCGGCTCGGTGGTCGTCATCGGCGACACGCCGAACGACGTCCGGGCCGCGGTGGCCAACGGCGCGGTCTCCGTCGCGGTGGCCACCGGGCACTACTCCGCCGAAGAACTGCAGGCCGAGGGCGCCCACACGGTGCTGCCCGACCTGACCGACACCGACGCGGTCCGGCGCGCCGTCCTCGGCTGACGTCGTCCTGCAGAGGGGGACATCCCTCAGCCGAAAGGACGACACCCCTAGGGGAAATCTCGTTCCCTTGCCCGATGTTGGCGGTGGCGGGAACTCGACAGACTTCTCCCCATGACTGACGCAGGGGCGGCGGCCGGAACCGCCGGAGGGGGCCGCATCCGGAGCACGGTTGCGGTGTTGAGACAGCGACTGCCGTTCACCAGCGGTGTCACGCTCGCGATGCTGGTGCTGGCCGTCGCGACCGGGGCGTTGTGGAACGCCGCCGAAGACCGCGCGGTCTACCCGTTCGTCGCCTACGGGCTGCCGTCGCTGGAGGCGGGCCGGTGGTGGACGATGCTCACCGGGCCGTTCTTTGCCGTCATCCCTTGGTATTACCTCCCGATGGTCGGCAGCTTCGCGCTCTTCGCCGGCTTCGCCGAGTGGAAGCTGGGGACGCGGCGCGCGATGGCGGTGACCATCGGCGGCCAGCTCGTCGCGGTGCTCGCCGCGACCCAGTTCCTCGCGCTGTCCCGCAACTCCGGCTGGCTGTGGGCCGAGCGGGTCGCGGGCAGCCTCGACGTCGGCTTCTCCGGCGGCGCGCTCGCCGCGGTGGCCATCGCCAGCGCGACGCTGCGGCCGCCGTGGGCGCTGCGGCTGCGGGCCGGGCTGTGCGTGTACGCCGGGGTCGCGATCGTCTACGTCGGCACGCTGGCCGACCTCGTGCACTTCTTCGCGCTGCTGCTGGCCCTTCCGCTCGGCAAGCGCCTGGTCGGCACCCGCCGGATCGGCGCCCAGGCGGCCCCGAACCTGCGGGAGTGGCGGGTGCTGGCCGTGGCCGGCCTGCTGCTGCTCACCATCGCCGAGATCGTGATGTTCCTGGTGCCCGGCGACGGCCCGTTCGGGTCCGACGACGGCGTCTCGCTGTCGGCGCCGGAGCTCGGCATCCTGGTGCTGGTGGTGGTGCCGATGCTCAACGGGCTGCGCAAGGGCAGCCGCGTCGCGTGGCGCTGGGCGGCCGGGCTGTCGGCGTTCGTCACGGTCCAGGGGCTGGCCGTCGCGACGCTGCTCGGAGTGGCCGACATCTTCGGCGGCGACTACGACGTCACGGGCCTGCCGCTGTTCTTCGTGGACAATCTCTTGTGGACGGTCGAACTGGCCGTCCTGATCGCGGCCCGCCACGCCTTCCGGGTGCCTTCGCGGCGCCGGCTGCGGCGGCACGCGCAGGGCCCGGGGCCGGCGCTGGCGCGCAACCTGCTGGGGCGCCACGGCGGCAGCACGCTGTCGTGGATGACGACCTGGCCGCGCAACACCTACTTCGTCCGCGAGGACGGCCTGTCCTACCTCGCCTACCGCCGCCACGCGGGGGTCGCGGTGGCGCTGGGCGACCCGATCGCGCCGGACGACACGGCGGCCGCCACGGTCACCGAATTCGCGGCGATGTGCGAGAACTCCGGGCTGGTGCCGTGCGTGTTCTCGGCGACGGAAGCCACCGTCGCGGCGACGCGCGAGCTGGGCTGGCAGCACGTCCAGGTGGCCGAGGACAACGTGCTCGACCTCGACGGCCTCGAGTTCCGCGGCAAGGCGTGGCAGGACGTCCGCTCGGCGCTGAACAAGGCGGCCAAGCAGGACATCGAATTCCGGCTGGTCCGCCTGGCCGACCAGCCCGAGCCGATCCTGGCCCAGGTCCGGGCGCTGTCGGAGGAGTGGATGTCCGGCAAGGCCATGCCGGAGATGGGCTTCACCCTCGGCGGCCTCGACGAGGCGATGGACCCGGCGACCCGGGTCGGCCTGGCGGTCGACGCGGAGGGCACGGTCCACGGCGTGACGTCGTGGCTGCCGGTCCACACCGGCGCGGGCAAGATCGGCGGCTGGACACTGGACGTCATGCGCCGCAGCGCCCACGGCTTCCGCCCGGTGATGGAGTTCCTCATCGCCTCGGCGTGCCTGGCCTTCCGCGAGGAAGGCGCGCGGTTCGTCTCGCTGTCGGGTGCGCCGCTGGCCCGCAGCGGCGACGGGTTCGCGGCGCGGCCGGTGGACCGGGCCCTGGAGTCGCTGGGCCGCGTGATGGAGCCGTACTACGGATTCCGTTCCCTGCACGCGTTCAAGGCGAAGTTCCAGCCGCGGCACGTCCCGCTGTACCTGGCTTTCCGCGACGAGGCCGACCTCCCGCGCGTCGGGCTGGCGCTGAGCCGGGCCTACCTGCCGGACGTCCGGCTGCGGCAGCTGGCGAAGCTGGTCAGTAGCTCTCGGGCACGCTGATCCGCTGCGGGAAGCGGATCTTGCGCCGGGTGACGACGTTCTGGTCCTTCGGGATCAGGCGTCCGTCGGTCAGGCGGAGCCAGTGGCCGTTCCGCGAGTCGGTGAAGGCGAGCATCACCCCGGGCGTCATGTCCGGGCGCTGCCACTCCTCGCGGAACGGCATCCGCCACTTCCCGGGCGGCAGGATGGCGTAGAGGTATTCGTCGTCCTCGATCTCCGGGCCGCGGTGCAGGGTCGACCCGGTCATCGGCAGGTTGTGCACGAGGTCGAACGAGACGACGACGTGGTTGACCGCTTCGGCGTTCGCGTTGGAGACGACCATGAAGCCCTGGCCGCCGGCGTACTCGATCCACGCGGTGACCTTCGCGGCCTGCTCCTGCCGTTCGCGCAGGTCCCGCTCCCGGCGGTCGGCCCGCGCGAGCCGGCCGTCGCGGATGGCGATCCACAGCGCGACCACGACGGCCGCGATCGTGCCGATGCCCCCGACCCACTGGCCGGAGGCGCCCCACCAGTCCGGATCCCGCGGCTCGACGAGCCAGCTCCAGGCCTTGGCCAGCAGCGGTCCGAAAAGGAGCAGCACCCCCGAGACGGCCAGCACCCCGAACGCGACGGCCCGGATCCGGCCCAGCCGTCTGCCCGCATCCCCACTCATGCCCCGCAGCCTGCCGAATTCCCGCGCTCAACGGAAGCGGCAAAACCCCCTCGGCGCCGGTGCTACATTCGACGTCGTGTCCGAAGAGCCCACCGGCGAGCTGGCCTTCCTGCGCTCCGAACTCGACCAGCAGCTGCGGCGGTACTCGAAGCGCCGCAAGCGCGACAAGCGGAAGGCGTTCGGGCTGCGGCTGTCGACGGTGCTGCTGTCCGCGACGATCAGCGTCCTGCTCGGGCTGCGCAACGTCGACGGCCACGCCGATCTGTTCGCCAACATCGCGCTCGGGCTGGGCGCGCTGATCACCGTCCTCGCGGCGGCGGATGCCTTCTTCTCCCACCGCGAACTGTGGATCCTGCGCACGCAGACCGTCCGCGACCTCGAAAACATCTCGCGGGAGCTGCGGTACTGCACCAGCAAGGACCTTTCGCCGGAGGAACTGAAGCAGGACGTCGAGCGGATCTACGGCGAACTCAACCGCGCCATCGAGCGCGACAGCAGGAACTGGGACCGCCTGCGCGCACCTTCCGGCACGGATTCCAAGGAATGACCCGGACGGCGGTCGTCCTCACCGCCCTGCCGGTCGAGTTCGCAGCGGTCGCCGACCGGTTGGCGGGCCAAACCTGGCAGACGCACGATCAGGGCAGCCGTTACCTCGTCGGGAGTTCCGGCGCCTGGACGGTGGCGGTCGCGGAAATCGGCCGCGGCAACGAAGAGGCGAGCTATTCGACGGAACGCGCGCTCCAGCACTTCTCCCCCGAGGTCGCGCTGTTCGTCGGCGTGGCGGGCGGCGTCAAGGACGTCTCGCTGGGCGACGTCGTGTTCGCCACCGAAGTGCACGGTTACGAGTACGGCAAGGAAGTCTTCGACGCGTTCGTCCCGCGCGGCCAGGTCGGCACGGCGTCCTACGAGCTCGTGCAGGCGGCCCGGTACCTGCGGCACGAGCTGACCGGTTTCGCGGTCGTCGTCGAGCCGATCGCCGCGGGCGGCAAGGTGGTCGCGGACGCCTCGGCCCCCACCGCGGAGGTCATCAAACGCCACTACAGCCAGGTGGTGGCGACGGAACAGGAGGGGCTGGGGTTCGTCAAAGCGGCGTCGGCCCGGTCCGGGGTGGCGGTCGGGGTCATCCGCGGGATCAGCGACCTGTTGTCGGGCAAGGCGGAGTCGGATCGGGCCGGCTGGCAGGAGGCCGCCGCGGGTCACGCGGCCGAGTTCGCGTTCGCGCTGCTCGACGCGATCGACCGGACGACGTACTCCCCGGAGCACGTCGCCGATGCCCTGCTGTCGGCCCTGCTCCGGCTCCACCGGTGGGATTCTCGTGAGGAAGTCCTCGCGCTGGGCCGGGATCGCAAGGAGAAGCGGAAGGCACAGCGGCTCCTGGAGGACCTCGAGGAGGTGCTGCTGGAGCACCTCGAACGAGCCGCTGACGCCTACGGGATCGACGATGCCGGGTTCTTCCGGCTGGTGACGTCCCGCCTCCGGCTGGTCGCCAGGTCCCACGCGGTCGAAGCGGCGACCCTCCGGCCACTCCTCGGCGACGCGAGCACCCCGGCCGAGGGCTACTTCCTGTCCGACGTCACGGCGTTCCTGGTCGGGGCGTACCTGGGCGTCCCGGACCTGCGCCGCGAAGCGTTGTCCGGGGCGCTCGAGCGCGAGACGGACCTGCCGAAGGCGCTGGAAACGGCGCTGAGCAGCGTTCCCCGGCAGCAGCGAGCCCGCGACGAGACGGAGCACGACCAGCTCTCGGCCGCCGCCTACACGACGGACTACCTGCGCGCGATCAGCAACCGCCTCGACCACCTGGAAATTCTCGGCATCGACCTGGCCCGCTCGGTGGAGCGGTACGCCCTGACCCCGGCGTTCGTGGCGTTGTCGGCGGCCAGCGGCCAGTGGGACGACGACCGCACGTGGTCGGGCGGCCGCCGCAACGACGTGGTCAACGTTCTCGCGTCGGCCACGCGCCAGGTGCTGATCGGCGAGGCCGGCTCGGGCAAGACGACGTTGCTGCAGTGGATCGCCGTGACCGCCGCTCGCGACCAGCTGCCGCCGAAGCTGGAGCACTGGAAAGGCCGGATCCCGCTCATGGTGTGGCTCCGCCGCTACGTGGAGCAGCCACTGCCGGATGTCGAGTCGCTCACCGACGAGCTGGCGCCGAGCCTCAGCGCCCGGAAGCCGTCCCGCTGGTGCACGGCCCTGCTGGCCAGTGGCCGGGCGATCGTGCTGATCGACGGCCTCGACGAGCTGCCGGTCTCCCGCCGCCCGGCGGTGCAGAACTGGCTCGACGAACTGCTGAGTGCCTTCCCCGAGAACGTGTTCATCATCAGCGGACGCCCGGCGGCGCTCCGGCACCCGGGTTTCCGGCTGGGGCGGTACAGCATGGCCCAGCTCGAACCGATGGGGCCGGACCAGATTTCGGCCCTGGTGCGGCACTGGCACCTGTCGACGAGCACCACCCTGCCGAAGGAACAGCAGGAAAGCCACCGCGCCAAGGGAAAGCTCGTCGCCGAGCACATCCTGACCAGTCCGGCCCTGCTCGACCTGGCCCGCACGCCGCTGCTCTGCGCGGCGCTGTGTGCGCTGGCGTACGCGAGGAAGGGCGTCAGCAGCCTCCCGCGCCGACGTCTCGAGCTGTACGAAACGGCGCTCGTCATGCTGGCCGGGCGGCGGGACACCGAACGCAGTATCGCGGGCTCGCCACTCGACCCCGAGGAACGGCTGGCCCTGCTCGAAGACCTGGCCCAGTGGCTGATCCGCAACGACCAGTCGGAGATCGCGAAGGAGAAGGCCCTCAGCCACGTCCGGCAGACGCTCCGGACGCTCCGCCAGGACACCATCACCGCCGAAGCGGCGCTGCAGGACCTCGTCGAGCGGTCCATCCTGCGCGAACCCGCGACGGACGTCATCGACTTCGCCCACCGGACCTTCCTGGAGTTCCTCGGGGCGCGCTGGATGAGCGACCAAGGGGACTTCGGCGCGCTGCTGAAGTGGTCCGGCGACCCGTCCTACGGTGGAGTCATCGCCCTGGCGGTCGGGATGGCCCGCCCCGGCGAAGCGACCGGCTTGCTCGGGAACCTGCTCTCGCGCGCGGAAACCGCCTCGGGCGGGGACCAGGAGTACGCCTACAGCCTGGTGATGAACTGCGTCGACGCGTGCCTGCGGGTGGACGAGAGCGTGACCCGCAGGCTGGAGTCGTACCTCGAGTCGCTGGTCCCGCCGCTCAACAGCGACGCGATGCTGAAGCTCGTCGCCGGCGGGGACACGAGTGTCGGCCTGATCGAGCGATTCCTGCTCGATGCCGACGACCTCGCCCTCGAGCGGTGCGTCGAGGCGCTGGGCCGGATTGGCACCACCCGCGCGCTCGGCGTCCTGATCGATCTTCCGGCGACGCTCCGGCGGTCACTCGCCCAGAGCCTGATCGAGGCATGGTCCTTTTTCCCGCCCGCGGAGTACGCGGCGCAGGTGCTGACCGAGCTGCACGCCCCGACCGCGGTGCACCTGCTCGACACCACCCGGATTCCGTTCACAGGACAGCTCGGGCGGGACTACCTGGTGCACGTGATTTCCCCGGATATGCAGTGGATGGCCGACGGGCTGGACGCGACGGTACGGCTGACCGGGGTGAGCATCGAATCCGACATCTACGTCGCCGACTTCGCCGATCTCCTGGGCCTACCAGGTCTGCAAACCCTCTTCGCGGACATCTTGTTCGATGAGCCGACCGACCCGAGCTCACTGCCGCGCAACGAGAGCATCACGACCCTCGACCTGCAGTTCTGGAATCCGATCGATCCCTTGCTGCTGGACTGCGCCTTCTTCCTGGCCACCCCCAACCTGACCGACCTGCGCATCAGCGCCGTAGGAGAAGTCGAGCTCACCAACCTCGCCGCGCTCAGCTCGCTCGACGAACTCGAAATCCTGGAGATCGAAAACTTCCGGCTGTCGAACAGCGAGACCGTTCAGCTGTCCTTGCCCGCGCTGCGCTGGCTCCGCATCCCCGAGTGGCCACTGACCGACCTCGAAACCTTTGCGGGCTGCAGCAACCTCGAAGTCCTCGACGCCCCGGACTCCGAACTCGAAAGCCTCCACGGCGTCGGCGCCATGACCGGCCTGCGCAGCATCGCCCTTGGCGGCTGCGTCTCCCTCATCGAAATCAGCCAGCTACCCTGGCTCAAAGCTCTCGAACACGTCGACTTCACCAACTGCATCGCCCTGGAAGACGAAGCCCTCGGCATCATCGAGGAGCTCCCCCGCGAGATCGACCTCGACATCGCCGGCTCCAGCATCGACGCAAATCTCCGCAACGCCCCGATGCAGATCCTCACCGAGCACGTCCCCGACGCCTGGCCGGACTCGATCGCCATGCTCGACGACGACCTCGACGTGACCCAGGAGGACTTCTTCGTCCGCTCGGTGGTCGGCGCGACCGCCGCGGAAGACGAATTCACGCACGGCTGGATCGTCGGGGACCTCGAAGCGTACGAAAGCCGGCCGCTCTAGCGGACGGTCGTCGGCGGCGGGGTCGTCGTCGCCCGGTCCGCCGCCGGGACGAACCGGTAGCTCCGCACGATCCGCACCAAGTCGTCGGGCGCCGATTCCCCGTACGCCACCAGCACGCCGGACGTCCCCGAATCCCCACCGAACGCCAGCACCGCCAGCTGCGCGTGCGGGACGGCGCACTCCCCCGTCTGCGCCGGGGTCACCGAAGCGACCAGCACCCGGGCGGGAACCGCCGCGCCGTCGGCCCGGGGAACCTGCGCGTCCGCGCCGGGCCCGATCTCCGGCACCGCACCATACGCGCCGTTCGCCAGGTCCGTCGCCGCCTTGCGGGCTGCCGCATCGAGGTCGGCCAGCGGCTCCGTGGTGAGGCCGGCGCCCCCGCCGCACTTGCCCGGGAAGGCGCTGGTGATCAGCCTGATCCCGGCCCAGCCGTGCTGGGTGTCGGGCGCCGGCTGCCAGCTCGGCGGGACGTCGTAGGCGTACGCGCCGTCGCGACCGGCCACGGACTGCCAGCCCTCGACCGCCGCCGGCACCACCGCACGCGGCGAGGGTGTCACCACCAGCGGCGCGGGTGACGGCGAGGACGAGGCCGGGTGCGGTTTGCCGACGCCCAGCGCGTTCAGCACGCCGGCGACCAGGGCGATGAACACCAGGCCGAACCACGGCGCCCGCCGCCACTTCAGCGGTTTCAGCTTCGGCCGGATCCGCTTCGGCTGCGCGCGCGGGGCGTCCGCGGGTTCGTAACCGCCGAACCCGCGGAGCGCCGCGTTGTCCTCGTACCCCGGCGTCTCATCGTCGGAGCGCCGGTTCATCTCAGCTCCGGACGAGCTTGACCAGGTGCTCGACGACGGCGTCGACCGCGATCTCCTCGCGCTCGCCGGAACGCCGGTCCTTGACCTCGACGACGCCGTTGGCCAGGCCGCGCCCGACGACCAGGATGGTCGGGACACCGACCAGCTCGGCGTCGGCGAACTTGACGCCCGGGGTGGCCTTCCGGTCGTCGAGGATGACCTCGACGCCGGCCGCGTCCAGCTCGGCGGCGATCTTCTCGGCGCCGGCCGCGACCGCCTCGTCCTTGCCCGCGATGACGATGTGCACGTCGAACGGCGAGACCACGCGCGGCCAGATCAGGCCGAGGTCGTCGTGGTTCTGCTCGGCGAGCACGCCGACCAGCCGCGAGACGCCGACGCCGTAGGACCCCATGGTGATCCGGATCGGCTTCGAGTCGGGGCCGAGCGCGTCGACCTCGAAGGCGTCGGTGTACTTGCGGCCCAGCTGGAAGATGTGCCCGATCTCGATGCCGCGCGCGGCGACCAGGGTGCCGTGCCCGTCCGGCGACGCGTCGCCCTCGCGGACCTCGGCGGCCTCGATGGTGCCGTCCGGGGTGAAGTCGCGCCCGGCGAGCAGGTCGACGACGTGGTGGTCGACCTTGTCGGCCCCGGTGACCCAGGCGGTGCCGGGGACGATCCGCGGGTCGGCGAGGTAGCGCACGCCGTTGTCCTGCAGCGCCTTCGGGCCGATGTAGCCCTTGACGAGGAACGGGTTCTTCGCGAAGTCGGCCTCGTCGAGCAGCGCGACCTCGGCCGGCTCCAGCGACGCTTCGAGGCGCTTCATGTCCACTTCGCGGTCGCCCGGGACGGCGACGCAGACGAGCTGCCACTCGGCCGAGCCCGGCTGACGCGTCTTGAGCATGACGTTCTTCAGCGTGTCCGCGGCGGTGAACGTGCGGCCCAGGCCCGCGTTGTTGAGGAAGTCGACGAGCGTCTCGATGGTCGGCGTGTTCGGCGTGTGGTGCACCTGCGCCTCGGGCCGGCCCTCGATCGGCTGCGCGGCGGGCACCGGCGTGACGACGGCTTCGACGTTCGCCGCGTAGCCGGACTCGGTGCTGCGGACGTAGGTGTCCTCGCCCGTCTCGGCGACCGCGAGGAACTCCTCGGACGCCGAGCCGCCCATGGCCCCCGACGTCGCCTTCACGACGACGTATTCGAGGCCCAGCCGGTCGAACAGCTTCGTGTAGGCGTCCCGGTGGGCCTGGTAGGAGCGCGCGAGGCCGTCGTCGTCGAGGTCGAAGGAGTAGGAGTCCTTCATGACGAACTCGCGGCCGCGCAGGATGCCGGCCCGGGGGCGCGCTTCGTCGCGGTACTTGGTCTGGATCTGGTAGAGCGTGACCGGGTAGTCGCGGTACGAGCTGTACTCGCCCTTGACGGTGAGGGCGAAGAGCTCCTCGTGCGTCGGGCCGAGGAGGTAGTCGGCGCCTTTGCGGTCCTTGAGGCGGAAGAGGCCGTCGCCGTACTCGGTCCAGCGGCCGGTGGCCTCGTAGGGCTCCTTCGGCAGCAGCGCGGGGAACTGGATCTCCTGCGCGCCGATGGCGTTCATCTCCTCGCGCACGACGGCCTCGATGCGGCGCAGCACCCGCAGGCCGAGCGGCAGCCAGGAGTACCCGCCCGGAGCGACCCGGCGGACATAGCCGGCACGTACCAGGAGCCGGTGGCTCGGTACCTCGGCGTCCGCCGGATCCTCGCGCAACGTGCGAAGGAACAACGACGAAGTCCTGGTGATCACTGCGGGGCTCCCTGCGCCGGGCGGGTGTGAAAGTCCCGCTCAGGGTAGTCAATCCCCCCGCCGTGACTCCAACGGGTTACTCGGCGGCCGGTTTTGTCGGTGGTGGCCGCTAGCTTCGGGGCATGGCGATGCAAATGGGCATGATCACGATCGACTGCGCCGACCCGAAGAGCCTGGCGGAGTTCTGGACGGCGGCGCTGGGCACGAAGGTGGCCCAGGACCACGGCGACTTCCTGATGCTGGCCCCACCGGAGGGCGGCCTGACGGTGGGGCTGCAGCGAGTCCCGGAGCCGAGAGCGGGCAAGAACCGCGTCCACGTCGACTTCGGCTGCGAAGACCGCAAGGCCGAGGTGGCCCGGCTGGTGGGGCTGGGCGCGAAGGAGGTGGCGGAGCACGAGGTCCCGGGCCTGGCCTGGACGGTCCTGGTGGACCCGGAGGGCAACGAGTTCTGCGTATCGGCGGGCGCGCACTGAGCTCGGCCGGGAGGGCGGGTTGCGTCGAACCGACCGGCCCGCTCACCGAGCCCACACCGGCCGACGCTGCCTGGCCGGCCCCGCGACGGCGCGGCCGACGGCTGCCGCACCGAACCAGCCCGGCCCGAAGCGACCAGCCCGCGCACCGCGCCCACCGCACCCCCGCCAGCCGCCAGCTGCCACACCCACCCAACCCGGCCCGAAGCGACCCGCGCACCGCGCCCACCGCACCCCCGCCGACCGATACTGCCCCGGGCGAGCCGTGTGCCGGAATCCCCTGTCCCACACCGATTCCCGCCCCACCGAGCCCCGGCCGGCCCCATGATCGTCCGTTCGGCCCAACCCCCTCCCCACCCGTCTTCCGACTACTGGCCCGCCGCCAACACAACCGGCTAGCATCGGCGCGACCAGGAACGGGGGGTCCTTGGTGCGGGGTGACCGCGACATTTCCCGTTCGCGACGAAGTTTCCGAATCACAGGGGGATCCATGCCGCCCGTCAGGGGTGCCTTCGCCATGCCCGGAAGAGCCGGGGTCACGCTCGCCGCCGTTGCGGTGGCCGGCCTTCTCGCCGCCGTTCCCTCGGCCGCCGTCACCGGGGGCAGCCCGGCCGCCGAGGGCGCCTACACCTTCGCCACCAAGATCGACGTCGGCGGGCTGCACGGGTGCAGCGGTGCCCTGGTCGCGCCGCAGTGGGTCGTCACCGCCGCCGGCTGCTTCCCCGAGAACGGCGGCCAAGCCGGTGCGCCGAAGCTCGCCACCAAGGCGATCGTCGGGCAGCGGGGCGCCGTCGGCACCGAACGCGCCGTCGTCGACCTCCTCTTCCGGGCCGACCGCAACCTCGCCCTCGCCAAGCTGGCCGCGCCGGTCACCGGCGTCACACCCGTCGCCATCGGCACCGCCGCCCCCGCGCCGAACGAGACCCTGCGCATCGCGGGCTACGGCCGGACCGCCACCGAATGGGTCCCCGACCAGCTCCACACCGTCCCCGCCTCCGTGCAGAGCGTCACCGCAACCACCCTCGCCGTCCTCGGCGACCCGGCGGCCGCCACCACCTGCCAGGGCGACGCCGGCGGTCCCCTCCTGCGCGAGCGCAACGGCGTCGTCGAGCTCGCCGGCATCCACCACGCCTCCTGGCAGGCCGGCTGCCTCGGCTCGACCGAGACCCGGCAGGGCACCGTCGAGACCCGCGTCGACGACATCGCCGGCTGGATCGGCCTCCGCCTCCGCGGCGACGCCTACACCGCCCTGCCCGCCGCCCAGCGCGTGCTCGACACCCGCACCGACACCGGCGGCCACAAGAAGCCCGTCGCGGCCGGCGAATCCGTGTCCGTCGCCGTCCCCGGCCTGCCCGCCGCCGCGAGCGCGGTCGCGGTCAGCCTGGTCGGCACCGGTGGCACCGCGAGCACCTTCCTGACCGCCTACGGCGACGCCCTGCCCACGACGTCCAACGTCAACATCACCGGCGGCCGCACCGCCGCCGGCATGGCGATCGTCCCGGTCGGTGCGGACGGCCGGATCAAGGTCCGCAACAACGCCGGGAACATCGACGTCATCGTCGACTACCTCGGCTACTACAGCGCCTCCGGCGAGTCGACCTACCAGCCGAAGGACAAGCCCGACCTGGTTCTCGACACCCGCACGTCGCTCGGCGGGCACCCGGGCCGGCTGACCCCGGGCGAGGTCGTGACGGTGCCGGTCCGCGGCGTCGCGGGCGTCCCCGCCGACGCCGTCGCGGTGGCCGTCAACCTCACCGGGACCGAAAGCGACTCCGACACCTTCTTCAGCGTCTTCGCCCAGGGCACGCCCGGCCCGTCGACGCTGAACATCGTGCCGAACGAGCACCGCGCGACCCAGTCGCTGGTGCGGATCGGCGACGACGGCGCCATCCGCATCTTCCTGCACCACGGCCAGAGCCACGTCCTGTTGTCCCTGGTCGGCTCGTTCGTCCCCGGTGACGCGGGCAGCCGGTACGCGGCGCTGGGCACGCCCACCCGCCTGGTCGACACCCGCACCGGCACGGCGGCGCCGCTGGGCCCGGGCGGGATCGTCACGGTGCCGGCCGCCGGCCTGCCGTCCGGTGCGACCGCCGCGGCGGTGAACGTCACCGGCGTCCAGCCGAGCGCCACGACGTTCCTGGCCGCTTGGTCGCACGACCTGCCCTACAGCGGCGTGCCCTCGACGGTGAACGTCATGGCGGGCGAGAACACGTCCAACGCCGCGACGGTCCGGCTGGGCTCGGGAGCGCGCTTCGACGTGCTCAACTCTGCAGGCTCGACGCACCTGGTCGTCGACCTGCAGGGCTACTACACGCGGTAGCGGGTAGAAAGGCGGCATGAGCGCTCGCGTACTGCTGCCGTGGACCGACATCGACGTGCCGGAGGGGCTCGGCGCCGCGTACTACGACGGCGCCGGCGCTCCTCCGGCCGATCTCGGGGACGTCGAGTTCTACGTGCTGCCCTACGACCGAGGATCGGAGCCGCCGAAACTGATCCGGGAACTGCCGTCGCTGCGGGTGGTGCAGTCGCTGTCGGCCGGCGTCGAGGCGATCGTGCCGCTGCTGCCCGAGGGCGTGCGTCTCGCGAACGGGCGCGGGCTGCACGACCTGAGCGTCGCCGAGCACGCCCTCGCGCTCATCCACGCCGCGCAGCGGGACCTGCCGCGCTGGTTCGCGCAGCAGACCCGCGGCGAGTGGGTGCGGGAGCACACGCGGTCGCTGGCCGACAGCCGGGTCCTCCTCGTCGGGTACGGCTCGATCGGGCAAGCCATCGAACGCCAGCTCGTCGCGGCCGAGGCCGTGGTGACGCGGGTGGCGAGCCGTCCCCGCCCGGACGAGGGCGTCCACGGCGTCGCCGAGCTGCCCGCGCTGCTGCCCGAAGCCGACATCGTCGTGCTGGTCCTGCCGGACACCCCCGCGACGCGCGGCCTCATCGGCGCCGCCGAGCTCGCCACCCTCCCCGACGACGCCCTGGTGGTCAACGTCGGCCGCGGCACGGCGATCGACACGGACGCGTTGCTCGCCGAGACGCGCACCGGGCGCCTCCGCGCCGGTCTCGACGTCGTGGACCCCGAACCCCTGCCCGCGGACCATCCACTGTGGACGGTTCCCGGCGTGGTCATCACCCCGCACATCGCGGGCGGGTCGGCGTCGTTCTACCCGCGCGCGAAAAAGCTCGCTGCGGAGCAGCTGCGGCGGTACGCGCAGGGCGAGGAGCTGCTCAACCTCGTCCAGGCTTGAGCACGTACACGTGCCATTCGTCGACGACGCGATATCCGCAGCGTTCGTAGACACCCAGCGCGCGGTGGGCGTTGTCGACGTCGACGTTGAGGGCCGACCGGTCGAATCCCGCCTCCTTCGCCGCCAGGAGGGTGTGTCCCAGCAGGCCGGACGCGATGCCGCGGCCGCGCAGGGCCGACCGGGTGCCCACCCAGGTCGCGTAGAGCTCGCGGATGCCGGTCGCCTCGGTTTCGGACACGTAGTGGTGGCTCAGCACGAACGCCAGCACTTTGTCGCCGTCCAGGACGAGGAACGACAGCTCCGGGCGGAAGTCCTTCGAGCCGGTGACCAGGTGGCGCCAGGCGTCCGGCTCGTAGCTCGTGCTGCCCCAGTGGTCGGCGAAGGTGTCGTTGCGGGCGTCGAGCGCGGCGAGGTCGTACTTGAAGTCGAACGGCACCGCCGCGAACCCGTCGGGTAGCGGAGGCTGCGGCGGCAGGTCGGCGAGGCCGACGCGCATGGTGACCATCGTCCGGCTGTTCGTGTAGCCCGCGCGGGTGAGGACACCCGCGATCCAGCGCTCGTTCTCGTGACTGCCGTAGTGCAGTTCGAGAGGCGCGCCCGGGAAGACGCGCTCGTGGACCTCGCGGCTGGTGCGCGCGAACCACTCGACCAGGTGAGCGCCGACGGCGTCGGTCCGGTGGTCCGGGTGCACGATCGATTGGAGCCGGATCATGTGCACGGGGTCGGCGGCGTCGCGGCGGCGGACCAGGCCGTAACCCATCAGCCGGTCGCCGGCCCAGGCGCCGACGGTGGCGCGGGCCAGGTCGACGTTGGGGCCCGCCAGCTCTTCGCGGAGGTCCTCCGCGCTGAAGTGCTCACCCGTCCGGTCGACCTCCTCGGCCGCCGCGTACAGCCGGGCGAGGGCGGAAGCGTCGTCGAGGGCCAACGGTCGCCAGGTCAGGTCCATGCCGGGAGGCTAGGCCGGGCAGCGGCGCCCACGCACCCCGATTTACGCTCGGGGCGTGCTGGTGCTCCTCCCCCCTTCCGAGACCAAGGCCGACGGCGGCCGCGGCGGCCCGCTCCACCTCGACGGGCTGTCGTTCCCCGAGCTGAACCCGACGCGCACGAAGCTGGCCGACGCGCTGGTGGAGCTGGCCGCCGACGTCCCGGCGAGCATCGCGGCCCTAAGCCTCACCGAGCGGCAGGCGGGCGAGGTCGCGCGCAACGCGCAGCTGTGGACGTCCCCGACGATGCCGGCGCTGCGCCGCTACACCGGCGTCCTGTACGACGCGCTGGACGTGAAGAGCTTCACGAGGGCGGGGCTGGAGAAGGCCCACCGGCGGCTGGCGGTGACGTCGTCGCTGTTCGGCGTGGTGTCGGCCACCGATCCGATCCCGGCGTACCGCCTCTCGGGCGGGAACTCGCTGCCGGCGCTGGGCACGGTCCGCGGGCTGTGGAAGCCGGTCCTCGAGCCGGTGCTGCAGGCGGTCGAAGGCCTGGTCGTCGACCTGCGCTCGGGCACGTACTCGGCGTTCGCCAAGCTGCGCCCGGACGCGGTGACCGTCCGGGTGGTGACGGAGAACGCCCGCGGCGAGCGCGTGACGGTGAGCCACTTCAACAAGGCGTACAAGGGCCGCCTGGCGCACGTGCTGGCGGCCACGCGCGCGGATCCGTCCACTGTGGACCAGCTGGTGAAGGTGATCACCAAGGCGGGCCTGGTGGTCGAGCGCACCGGCGAGCACGCGCTGGAGCTGGTCACCGAGGGCTGAGGCCCGCGAACCGGTCCGGGGCGAACGGGCTCAGGTCGAAGCCCGGGTCCTCCCCCAGGGCCAGGGCCGCCACGAGCTTGCCCGCGAACGGCGCGTTCGTCAGCCCACCGGCGCCGAAACCCGTCGACACCGCCAGGCCCGGCCGGATCGTCCCCAGGATCGGCAGGCCGTCGGGTGTTCCCGGGCGGAAACCGACCCGGGTCTCCGCGAGGGTGGCGTCCGCGAGACCCGGTGCCACTGTCAGGGCGTTCTCCAGCACCTCGCGCTGCCCGGCCGCCGTGACGCGGTAGTCGAAGCCCGCCTCCGCCTCGCGTGTCGCGCCCGCCACCACCCGGCCGCCGCCGAAGGCCAGGAGGTAGTGGCTGGTGCGGGGCAGGACCACCGGCCAGGCCGCGGTTTCCGTGCCCGGCAGGTCGAAGTGGCTGATCTGGCCGCGGTGCGGCGTCACCGGCAGGTCGATTCCCAGCGGGGCCAGCAGTTCGCGGCTCCACGCGCCGGCCGCCACCACCACGCTGTCCGCGTCCAGGGGGCCGTCCGGGGTCGCCACCGTGCCGTCCGCGCGGAACGCGACCTCGCCCTCGACGAACTTCGCGCCTCTCGCCTCGGCGGCCGCCAGCAAGGCGCGGCGCAGCGAGTGGCCGTCGACGCGCCCGGCGCCCGCCAGGTGCACCGCGCCCAGCCCGGGCGCCAGCGCCGGGAACAGCTCGCGGGCCTGCGCCGGGTCGAGAAGCCGGACCTCGCCCATCTCGGGCGCGTCCGCCGCCCGCGACGTCAGCCGCTCGTGGGCTTCGGCCAGTTCCGCGTCGTCGGCCGAGACCACCATTCCGCCGACCACCTCGAACGACGAACCTTCGAGCTCCGCGGTGAACTCCCGGTAGTACCGGCCCGCGGCCGCCGCGAGCGGGTAGACCGCGTCGTCCCAGCGCGATGTCCAGGGGCTGACGATGCCGGCGCCGGCTTCGGTCGCCGTCCCCGGGCGCGCCGCGTCCGCGACGATCACTTCCGCGCCGCGGCCCGCCAGGTGCCAGGCCGTCGCCGCGCCGCCGATTCCGCTGCCGATCACAAGCACTCGCATGCTTCCCACCCTGCCCGATCTTGCCGCGCCCGGGCCAACGGGATAACCCACGCAGACGCCCGGCCGGTCGTATGCTGCGCGCCATGCCGAGCCGTGCCGAGCGGTATTTCGCCCATCTCGACACCCTGACCGGGTCCGCCGCGCCCCGGCTGCAGCCCATCCCGTCGACGCAGCCCGGGCTCGACGACGTCATCTCGTTCGTCTACGCCGACGAACCCGAGCCGCGCTACCTCACCGGCGCGACCTACGGCCTCTCGCTGGCCGACCACCCGGACTGGCACGGCGTCCGGCCCGAGCTGTGGATCAGCGTCCGGTCCGACGACCCGGTCTGGGCCCTGGCCATCGGTTACCTGGCCGAGCAGCTGCGCGGGACGTGCCCGTTCGTCTACGGCGACACCATCGACTTCGGCCAGCCGATCGCCCCGGAGTCGTCGATGACGGCGTTCGCGGTTTCGGCGCCCGCGGGCCTCGACGCGCACCAGTACACGCTGATCGACATCGGTGGCGCGCCGATCAGCATCGCGGGCTGCTACCCGGTGCACGACACCGAGCGGAAGTACATCCGCGAGCACGGCATCGACGCGTTCTGGCAGCTGGACTGGGATCTCTACGACGTCCGCCGCCCACCGGTGGTCTAGCGACGCTGCACCAGCTCCCGGACCGCCTCCACGAACGCCTCGGCGTCCAGCTCGTCGTCCCACGAAGCCTGCAGCAGCAAACCCTGGTAGATGGCCACGAGCACCCGGATCACGGCGTCCGGTGCGACGTCGCCGAACGCCTCCCGCTGGTCGTCGACGCCTTGACGGGCCAGGGCGCGGATCCGGGGTTCGCGGACGGTTTCCGCCCACGCCTGCAGCCCGAGGTTCCGCTGCTGTGCCGCGTCCGGCCCGGCGATCTCCCGCAACAGGCCGAGGTAGCCGGCCAGGGGATCGTCGGCGTCGCCCAGGCCGGTCGCCCGGGCCGTGTGCCATTCGCCGACGATCGCGAGGATCATGTCCTCCTTACCGGTGAAGTACCGGTAGATCAGCCCGGCGGACAGGCCGGACTCCTTGACGATGTCCTGCATCGAAGTGCGGTGGAACCCGGCGCGGGCGAAGCAGCCGGCCGCGGCGTCGAGAATCTGACGGCGGCGGCTCGCCAGGTGTTCCTCGCTGACCTTGGGCATCTACCGGACCACCGCCCACGCGATCCGGTAGAACTCGGCGGCCGGCTCGCCCCGGTGGTAGCGGGCGGCCGCGTCCTTCGCCGACAGGTCGCCCTTGAGGTCCAGACCTCGTTCGGCCAGGTACCCGGGGACGTCGGCGGGCCGGAAGCCGAACGTCCACGGTTCACCGACCTGCGCGACCTTCCGCTGCCAGGCGACGTCGGCGCCGAGCACCGCCCGGTCGACGTAGGTGAAGATGATCGTGCTGCCCGGCGCGGTGATGGCGGCGAGGTCGCGGAGCGTCGAGTCGACGGCCTGCTCGGTGAGGTAGTTGGTGACGCCTTCCCAGACGACGGCCGTGCGCTTGCGCGGGAAGCCGTCGAGGGCCGTGACGAGGCTGTCGGTACCGAGGTCGACGGGGACGTAGTGCACGTGCGGCCGGTCCGCGACGCGCTGCCGCTTGGCCCGCTGGGTCAGAGGGTGGTCGACCTCGTAGGTGGGCAACCCGCCGGGGATGCGGTGGGCGCGGCTGTCGTACCCGGCCCCGAGCAGGAGCACCTGGTCCGGCTCGGCCTCGATGAGCAGGTCGTCGATCAGCCGGGTGCGGGCGACCGCCGACATGCGCGGCCCGCCCGGGTAGAAGTGGTCGATCGCGCGCGCGATGCCGTGCCCGAGCGGCCGGACGGCCGCGACCCGCACGAGCCAGCGGTAGCGGGCCGGCAGGAACCGGATGGCGAGGTCGTCGGCGAAGAGCCGGTCGCGGCGCCGGGTCTCCAGGGCGCGGAACAGGGCGACGTGCTCGGCGGTTCGGCTGGCGGAACGCATGCGGCCAGCATAGCGAATGAACGTTCATTTTTCATCGGGCACGAGTCTGTCGCCGTTCACGCCCGGTAGGCGGCCGCCGCGATCCGGGCGAACGAGCGGATCAGCGGGTTCGCGTCGCCGTCTTGCCAAGCGACGACCACCGGATTCGGGGCCATGTCCGGCAACGGCACCACGGCCAGCTCCCCCGGCGGCCGGTGCCCGAGCGGCATCAGCCCGACCGTGCCGTTCCACAGCACGGCCTGCAGACATTCCTGGACGGCCCGCACCACCGGCCCCTCGCGGGGTTCGCCACCGTGCCAGTACGCCTGCCAGACCGGGTCGGTGCCGTCCGGGAACCGGAACCAGCGCCGTCCGGCCAGGTCGGCGAGCGCGAGGTGATCGCGGCCGGCCAGCGGGTCGTCGGCCCGCAGCACCGCGCCCACCGGGTCGGCGCGCAGCTCGTGCACCGTCAGGCCGGTCTGGTCGAACGGCCCGCGGGTCAGCGCGACATCGACGAGCCCGGCGCGCAGGCCGCAGGTCGGGTCGGTGAGGTCGGCGTCGCGGACGCGGACCTCGACGTCCGGGTGCCGGGCCCGGTGGGCCTCGGCGAGCCGGGTCGCGGCGGGGTCGGCCCCGTCACCGAGGATGCCGACGGTCAGGGTCGGTGTGCCCGCCGCCGCGGCGACGCGCACGCGAGCCTGGTCGGCCTGGTCGAGCAGCGCCCGCGCTTCGGCCAGCAACGCCGTTCCCGCCGGGGTGAGCGCGACGCCCGCGGCGGACCGCAGCAGCAGGACGGCCCCGACGTCGGTTTCCAGTTGCTTGATCGCCCGGCTCAGCGGCGGCTGGCTCATGTGCAGCCGCGCCGCGGCCCGGCCGAAGTGGAGTTCCTCGGCGACCGCGACGAAGTACCGCAGCGTGCGCAACTCCATGACCGGCGACGATAGGCGCCCGGTATCGGCGCCACCGAACCGGTCTTGGACGGCGGCGGACGAGCGGCGGTGGAATCGGGGCATGACCGAGCTGAACGATCCCGCCGTGCGTGTCGCCGGCGCCCGGGAGATCGCCCCCGACCTGCTGGTGATCCCGAACGACCACGTCGATTTGGTGCCGAACATCGGCGTCGTCGGCGGCACCGAGGCCGTCCTGGTCGTCGACACCGGCATCGGCACCGCCAACGCCGAGCAGGTGCTGGCCTTCGCGCGCGAAGTGGCGAAGGGCCGTCGCCTTTATCTGACCACGACCCACTTCCACCCCGAGCACGCGTTCGGCGCGCAGGTGTTCGCCGGTGAAGCCACCTACCTCGTCAACCGTGGCCAGGCCGAAGACCTCGACACCCGGGGCCCCGGCTACCTGGAGATGTTCCGCGGCCTGGGCGAGACGATCGCCCGCCGCCTCGACGGCGTCAGCGTGCCCACCCCCGACGTGGTCTACGACGAGCACACGCTCGACCTCGGCGGCCGGACCGTCCGGCTGCGGCCCACGGGCCGGGGTCACACCGCCGGCGACCAGGTCGTCGAGGTCCCGGACGCCGGCGTGTTGTTCACCGGCGACCTGGCCGAAACCGGGCAGTTCGCGATCTTCCCGTGGTTCCCGCCGCACGACACGGACGTCTCGGGCGTGGGCTGGCTCGCGGTGCTGGACCGGCTGATCGCGGCCGGACCGCGAGTGGTCGTACCGGGCCACGGCGCCCTCGGAGGGCTGCCGGTGCTCACCGACGTCCGCGACTACCTGCGCGAACTCCGCGACGAAACCTGGCGCCGCCGGGATTCGGCGATGGGCGTGGACGAGCTCACCACCGAGGTGCGCGCTTTGCTCGTCGAGCGCCACCCCGAGTGGGCCGGCCGAGAGTGGATCGAGCCGGGCATCGGGTGCCTCTGCGCGGAGCACGGCGTCACGGCGTGACGAGCCACTCGACGATCGCGCGCGAGATGGCGCCGCCGGCCCGCTCGTCGTAGCCCTCGAAGCACGGCATCGAGTTCGCCTCCAGGAAGAACCATTCCCCGGTGGCGCGCTCGATCTTGAAGTCGACGCCCAGCAGGGGGACGCGGCAGTGCGCGGTCAGCCGCGCGCAGCCTTCGGCGATCTCTCGCGGCGGCACAAGCGGCCGGTAGTCGTTGACGCCCCGGACGGTCCGGTAGTCGAGCACCGGCGAGTCGATCAGCTCGCCGAACGACCGGTCGCCCACGACGTGGATCCGCACGTCCGGCCCGGTGATCCGCTCCTGGAACAGCACCGGCAAGTCGACGAGCCGCGGCAGCCGGGACTCGTGGTGCGGCTCGAAGACCGTCGCCCACGTCTTCGTGGCGCTGGCGCCCTTGAAGATCGCCCCGGCCCGGCAGCCGCGGACGAAGTCCAGCGCCTCCTGCGGGTCCGAGGTGAGGCAGGTTTCCGGGACCTGCCACCCGCCGACTTCGCCGAGGGTCACCGCGTGCAGCAGCTTGGTGAACCCGGACGCTTCGCGCAGCGGCGGGTTCATCACCTTGCCGGGCAGGAATTCGAGGATCCGCGCCAGCGCCTCGATCTGGCCCGCGGAGGCCGCGGCGAGTTCGGGCGTCGGAGCCGCGGAGGCGACGTCCACGAGCCGGCACCAGACGGCGGCGAAATCACCGGCGCGGTGGGTTTCGCCGTCCAGCGACAGCTGGGTATCGGCCGGGCTGTCCAAGGGAATCCGGATGCGGCCGCGCATGGCCAGCGAGGGCAGGTCGACCGGCCGGAACGCGACCCCGGCCCCGCGCAGCGCCCGCAGCCCGGCCGTGAAGGTCGGGTCGGCGGCGACACCGAGGCAGAGGATCATGAGGTTAGCCCGGCCAGCAGGGCCGCGTAGACCTGGTCCTCGAAGTCCGGGAACAGGTGGTGCCCCGGCCAGCACGAGACGTCGGCCAGCCGCGGGATTCCCACCTCCAGGTCCACCCGGAAGTCGGCGAACATCGTTCCCCGCCTTCGGATCCAGGCGACGATCGGGGCCACCCGATCCGCCGTCTCCGCGTCGGGCCGTGCTCGCGCGTCACCCGCCTCGAAGGTCTCGGCTCCGGCGACGACGAACCGGCGGGTGCGGCCCGGGTCGCCGATCTGGACGACATCGAACCGGCTGCGCGGGGCGTCCGGGTCCAGCACTGTCCACTCGGGAATCCGGTACACCTCCTGTCCCGGCGCCGTACCGTCGTTGAGGATCACCGTGCGCGGTGGCTCGACCACCCCGGCACTCGCGAGTTCGAGTGGGTCCAGGCGCGCGAAGAACCCGTGCTCCGACGGCCGGTTGACCACCGGCCCCGGCCACAGGGCGACCGCCGACCAGAACGCCGCGTAGGTCTCGGCCGCGGCGAAGGCGCGGTCCGGATCCTGCTCGTCACCCCAGCCGCCGGTCCCGCGGTTGAGGATCCCGGCCACTTCGGCGCCGTCGAACGTCAGCCGCGCCCGGCAAATCCGCTCGCGAGTCGACCGCACCGAGACGCCGACCCGGCCGAACTCGTGCGCGATGACCGCCGCAACCCCTTGCGAGGTCGCGAAAGCGGCGAACCGGGCCGCCGTCTCGTCCGTGTCCGCGGCGATGACCAGGAACGTCATCGGCCGCTGGTTTCCCAGACTTCGAGGGCCGCCGCGACCTGCCAAGCGGTTCGCGCCAGCTCGTCGACCACCGCGGGCCGCGCTTCGGCCGGGATGAACGGGTCGCCGATCGGGACGGATTCGTCGTCGTCAGCGGAACCCGGCATACCGCTCCATCGATTCGCTGGTCTCGGTGTTCTCGCTGGTTTCCGTCATCTCGGAACGCTCGGTGGTCTCGCTGCCTTCGGTGCCTTCCTTTCCTTCGGAGCGCTCGGTGTTTTCGGAACTCTCCGTTCCTTCGGACCCGATGCGGGACACTTCGGGAATTCCGGCCGCGGAAGTCACGCCGAGGTAGCTCGCGGCGCGCCTTCTGATCTCGACCGGGAAATCGGTGAACACAGCTTCGTCACCCATCCTGACCCCTCCACGCCCCACCGCCGCCGGTCTTTCCATGGGAGCACCCGGCGAAAGCGGGTGTCAACGCTGCCCCGCGCGATGCACCTGCATGGGGCAGCGTCGATTCCCGGGAACCGTTTCTTTTTCACCGGGTGTGGGCCGTGCGCAATTCCGGGTCACCGATTACGCTCGGGCGCCGAGCACCGCCATTGCCGCGTTGTGGCCGGGGATGCCGCTGACACCACCTCCTCTCGCGGCACCCGCACCACACAGCAGGATGCGTTCGTGGGCGGTCTCGACGCCCCAGCGGCCGGCCTGGGCCGGGTCTTCCGCGTACGGCCACGACAGGTCCCGGTGGAAGATGTGTCCCGCCGGAAGGCCCAGCTCGGCTTCCAGGTCCAGCGGGGTCTTCGCTTCCACACAGGGCCTGCCGTCCGGTGCGATCAGCAGGCAGTCCTCGATCGGCTCAGCCAGCACGCTGTTCAGCGAAGCGAGCGTCGCGCGCAACGCCGCTTCGCGTGCCTCTTCGTTGCGCCCCTGGAAGAGGCGTGCCGGCATGTGCAGGCCGAACAGGGTGAGGGTGTGCGTGCCGGCCGCGCGTTCGGCCGGGCCGAGGATCGACGGATCCGTCAGCGAGTGGCAATAGATCTCGCAGGGCGGCAACGTGGGGATCCCGCCCGCCGCCGCCTCGCGGTACGCCGTTTCCAGCTGGCTGAAGGTCTCGTTGACGTGGAAGGTGCCCCCGAACGCTTCGGCCGGATCGATGTCCGGGTCACGCAGCCTCGGCAGCCGCGTCAGCACCATGTTCACCTTCAGCTGTGCGCCTTCCGGACGCTCCGCCGGATCCTCGGCCAGGAGCCGCGCGAGCGTCGCCGGCGCGACGTTCGCGAGGACGTGCCCGCCCCGGACGACGAACTCGGTGTCGTCACGCCGGTAACGCACCTCGCCGTCCGGGTCGATCGCGAGCACCTCGGCCCCGGTCACCAGGCGCGCGCCCGCCGCGGCGGCGACCGCCGCGAGCGAACGGGTGACCGCGCCCATGCCGCCGACCGGGACGTCCCAGTCGCCGGTGCCGTTGCCGATCACGTGGTAGAGCAGGCACCGGTTCTGCCGCAGGTCCTCGCCGTCCGCCGGGGCGAACGTGCCGATCAGCGCGTCGGTGAGCACCACGCCGCGCACCGTGTCGTGGCCGAACCACGACCTGAGCGCTTCGCCGATCGGCCGTTCGAACAGCAAGGACCACGCCTCGGCATCGCCGACGCGTTCGCGGAAGTCCACTTCGGACAGCAGCGGTTCGGTGAGCGTCCCGAACGCACGCCCGGCGACGCGCTCGGTCAGCTCGTAGAACCGCTGCCAGGCCGAGAAGTCCGAAGTGGACCCGGTGACCGCCCGGAACGACGACGCCGTCCGGACGGCGTCGTCGTTGTCGACAAGGAGACCGGAGCCGCCCGACGGGGTGTAGGACGACATCCGGCGCCGTCGCAGTTCCACGTCGAGGCCGAGGTCGGCCACGATCTTCTTCGGCAGCAGGCTGACCAGGTAGGAGTAGCGCGAAAGCCGGACGTCCACGCCCTCGAACGCGCGGAACGAGACGGCGGCGCCACCGGTCTCTTCCCGCCGTTCGAGCACGAGCACCGACCGGCCCGCCCGCGCCAGGTACGCGGCCGCCACCAGGCCGTTGTGCCCACCGCCGACGATCACCACGTCGTAGCTGTCCATCTGCCGCCCCTCCTAGTTCGGCCTGCCCGTTCATCGTGACCACGGCGCCGGGGCGAATTCAAGGAAACGTCACGAATGGACCGTTCGCGCTATTCGGTTGCGCGGCGGCGGAGGAGTCCGGCATCCTGTGCGCACCCGGCAGGGAGCCGGTGTGGTGAGAACGGGAGGTGCCTGACGTGCGGACTGTCCGGGCCTTTTCGCGCCCTCACCCACCCGCCCCCCGAGGCTGACCACGCGCCCGGTGGGGCATCCCTGATCAAGGAGAAACCCACCAGTGCGCCAGCACGACTACGAAGACTTCGACCTGTTCGACGACCAGCCCACCCGCCGCCGGAAAAGCCCGCGGCGCGGCCGGTTCGACGAACCCGAACCCACCCGCAGCGGCCGGCTGACCGAAGCCGAGCGCGTCCGCCTCGCGAAGCTGCGCGACGACGCCTACACCGAAAACCAGCTGCCCGACGGCGCCGACCGCTGGTCCACCTGGGACGACGCCGAGCACGGCCCGCTCCCCCGGCCGGACTGGGTCGTCACCGAGCTCGCCGCGGTCGACACCGACCTCGGCGTCCTCAAAACCGGCAAGGAGGCCGACGTCCACCTGCTGCGGCGCGGGCTGCCCGGCACGCCGGGCACGCTCCTCGCCGCGAAGCGCTACCGCAGCGACGAGCACAAACTGTTCCACCGCGACGCGGGCTACCTCGAAGGGCGGCGGATGCGCCGGTCCCGCGAGATGCGCGCGATGGCCCAACGCAGCGCGTTCGGCCGCAACCTCATCGCCGAGCAGTGGGCGGCGGCCGAGTTCGCCGCACTGAGTCGCCTGTGGACGCTCGGCGCGCCGGTGCCCTACCCGGTGCAGCGGGAGGGGACGGAACTGCTGCTCGAGTTCCTCGGCGAGGACGACGGCACCGCCGCGCCCCGGCTGGCCCAGGTCCGCCCGGACCCGGACGAGCTGACGGACCTGTGGTTCCAGGCCACCGCGGCGCTCGAGCTGCTCGCCTCCGAAGGGCTCGCGCACGGCGACCTCTCGGCGTACAACCTGCTGGTGCACCGGGGCAGGCTGATGGTGATCGACCTGCCCCAGGTCGTCGACGTCGTCGCCAACCCCGGCGGCGTCGAGTTCCTGGTCCGGGACGTGCGCAACCTGGCCGGCTGGTTCCACGGCCGGGGCCTCGGCGAGCACGTCACGAACACCGGAGAACTGCTGGCGGAGCTCGTTTCCGCGGCCGGCATGGACTGATTCCGGGGCGGTGTCGCAGGTGTGGTGTGGAACACGCCTGCGACCCCGCCCACAACCGGTGACCTCGATGCGTAGTCCCAGCTCCGGCTCGGGTACAGTGAACACAGACCGCAACCGGCGGCGTGGATGAGTTGGTGTCCGTCGCCTCCAGAGCCACCGAATGGCTCGCGGTAATCCGTAACCCAAGCGGCGCGCAGTGTCGGCAAGCGATGACACGGTGTGCCGGGTCCGTCCCTGTGAACGCCCATCGCACACCATCTTGCCCTGCCTGCGCGCGGGCAGCCCGGGCCTCCCTTGCGACGAACCACGTCCGAGAGGCATTTGTGACAGTCACGTTCAATTCCGGCCACTCCTCGACGTCCGCCCGCGCGGGCCGTCCCGACCACAAGCCGCGCCAGCGGCCTGCGGGCGGCGACATGCTGCGCGACGACGCCGTCGAGACCGTGGTCACCAAGACGTTCGCCCAGCTGGGCCTGCCGGAGCCGCTGCTCCGCGCGCTGGCCGACGCGGGCATCAACCAGCCCTTCCCGATCCAGTCCGCGACCATCCCGGACGCGCTGGCCGGCCGCGACGTGCTGGGCCGCGCCCAGACCGGCTCCGGCAAGACCCTCGCCTTCGGCCTGGCCATGCTGGCCCGGCTCGACGGCGGCAAGGCCCGCCCGAAGCGCCCCCGCGCGCTGATCCTGGTCCCGACCCGCGAGCTGGCCATGCAGGTCGCCGACTCGCTGACCCCGCTGGCCAAGGCGCTCGGCCTGTGGTGCCGCACGGCCGTCGGCGGCATGGCCTTCGCCCGCCAGGCGGACGCGCTGTCCCGCGGCGTCGACCTGCTGATCGCCACCCCGGGCCGGCTGTCGGACCACGTCCGGCAGGGCACCGCGCACCTGGGCGACTGCAACTTCATCGCACTCGACGAGGCCGACCAGATGGCGGACATGGGCTTCATGCCGCAGGTCCGCGAGATCCTCGACCTGACCCCGCCGGGTGGGCAGCGGCTGCTGTTCTCCGCGACCCTCGACGGTGACGTCAACCGCCTGGTCAAGCAGTACCTGACCGACCCGGTCACGCACTCGGTCGCGCCGTCGACCGCCAGCGTGACGACCATGGACCACCACGTGCTCCAGGTCTCGCACCAGGACAAGCAGGACGTCATCACGCAGATCGGCGCCCGCGAAGGCCGCACGATCATGTTCGTGCGCACCAAGCACCACGTCGACCGCCTCACCGAGCGGCTGCGCGAGCAGGGTGTGCACGCGGCGGCGCTGCACGGCGGCAAGACCCAGGGGCAGCGCAACCGCGTCCTCGCCGACTTCAAGGACGGCCACACCCCGGTGCTGGTCGCCACGGACGTCGCCGCGCGCGGCATCCACGTCGACGACATCTCGCTGGTCCTGCACGTCGACCCGGCCGCCGACCACAAGGACTACCTCCACCGCGCCGGCCGCACGGCCCGCGCCGGGGCGTCCGGTGTGGTCGTCACGCTGGCGACGCACGACCAGCGCCGGATGGTCCGCCGGCTGACCGACCGCGCCGGCGTGCGCGCGGAGTCGACCACGGTCCGCCCGGGCGACGCCGAGCTGTCCCGCATCACCGGTGCCCAGGAGCCCAGCGGTGAGCCGGTCGTCGAGCGGCGGCGCGAGAACCCGCGCCGCGGCGGCGGTGGCTTCCGCGGAGACCGCGGCTTCGGCGGCGGCCGGGGCGGCGAGCGCGGCGGTTCCTACCGCGGCGAGCGCAGCTACGGCGACCGTGACCGTGGCGGCGAGCGCGGCGGCGACCGTGGTGGTTACCGCGGCGGCGACCGCGAAGGCCGTCCCGGTGGCTTCGGCGGCCGCGGCCGTCAGCCCCGCTCGGGCAACGGCGGTGGCTACGGCCGCCCGAGCCGTGGCCCGCGTCGCGGCTACGACAGCTGATCGTCCTCTTTCGGAAGCCCCGGACCACGTGGTCCGGGGCTTCCGGCGTTTCCAGCCCCGCTTGGCCGGGCGCCGGGACCCGGATGGGAGACTGCGGGACGTGACTACGCCGCCGACGCTCCCGCCCGACGAGGTTTTCGACTGGCTCGACGCCGAGGCGGAGAAGCGGGCGAACGCGGGACTCGTGCGGCAGCTGCGGCCGCGTCCCGCGCAGGCCGACGAGCTGGACCTGGCCGGCAACGACTACCTCGGGCTGGCGCGCGACAAGCGGGTCGCCGGGGCCGCCGCGGCCGCCGCGCTGCGCTGGGGCGCCGGGTCGACCGGGTCCCGGCTGGTCACCGGATCGACCGAGCTGCACACCGAGCTGGAGCTGGAGCTCGCCCGGTTCTGCGGTGCGCAGGCGGCGCTCGTGTTCTCCTCCGGCTTCGCCGCGAACCTCGGTGCGGTGACGGCGCTGTCCGGGGCCGAGTCGGCGATCGTCACCGACAAGTACATCCACGCGTCGCTGATCGAGGGCTGCCGGCTCTCGCGGGCCGACGTCGCCGCGGTCGCGCACTCGACGCCGTCGGCGATCAAGCACGCGCTGGCGACCCGGCGCAAGCCGCGGGCGCTGGTGGTGACGGACTCGGTGTTCTCGGTCGACGGCGACCTCGCCCCGCTCGACGAGCTGGCCGGGATCTGCCGTTCGCACAGCGCCGCGCTGTTGGTCGACGACGCGCACGGCTTCGGCGTCCTGGGCGAAGGCGGCCGTGGGGCGGTGCACGCCGCTGGGCTTTCGGGTGCGCCCGATGTCGTCACGACGTTGACGCTCTCGAAGTCCCTCGGCGCGCAGGGCGGGGCCGTGGTGGGGCCGCGCCGGGTGATCAAGCACCTGGTGGACACGGCACGCAGCTTCATCTTCGACACCGCGCTGGCGCCTGCGAGCGCCGCGGCCGCGCTGGCGGCGTTGCACGCGCTGAAGGAAGAGCCGGGGCTGGCCGGGAAGGTGCTGGAGAACGCGGGCAACCTGGCGATGTCGCTGAAGGCGAACGGGTTGAAGGCGAGCGTGCCGGATGCGGCCGTGATCTCGGTTCAGGCGCCGTCCGCGGAGACAGCGGTGGCGTGGGCCGGCGCGTGTGCCGAGCAGGGCATCCGCGTCGGGTGCTTCCGGCCGCCGTCGGTGCCGGACGGGATTTCGCGGCTGCGGCTGACCGCGCGGGCCGACCTCACGGAGTCCGATGTGGACCGTGCGGTGAAGGTGATCACCGCGACGGCCCCGCGGGGCGCGCTCGCCTGAGCGGGTGTCACGGGCGGCGGCGCATCCTGATGTGGGGGATCCCGTCGTCGTCGGTGTATTCGTCGCCTTCCGCGACAAAGCCGTAGCGCGCGTAGAAGCCCTGGACGTAGGTCTGGGCGTCGAGGACGTACTCGCCCGGGACGGTCAGGGCCGCGTCCATCAGGCGGGCCGCCAGGCCGGCGCCCCGGGCGTGCGCCGCCGTCACCACGCGGCCGATGCGGCGGACGCCACCCGGGTCGAGCAGGACCCGCAGGTACGCCAGGACCGCGCCGTCGTCCTCGAACCACAGGTGGCGGGTGTCCGGGAGCAGGTCGCGGCCGTCGAGCTCCGGGTACGCGGCCTTCTGTTCCACGACGAACACGTCGACGCGCAGGCGGAGGATGTCGTGCAGCTCGGCGGCGGTCAGCTCGGGACCGGTCGTGTCGTGCAGGGTCGGCATACCCCTGCTTAGCACGCTCAGCCGAGGAGGCGGGGCCTGGCCTGGGCTTCGATGTCGTTGGCGTACGCCGAGACGCGCGTGTAGACACCCGGCCTGTTCGCCTTCGCGCAGCCGTCGCCGAAGGAGACGATGCCGATCAGCGTGTCGCCGACCACGAGCGGGCCGCCGGAGTCGCCCTGGCAGGCGTCGACGCCGCCTTCGGCGTAGCCCGCGCACACCATCGTCCGCTGGTCGTAGACGTCGTAGTCGGTGCGGCACTCGCTGTCCGAGACCACAGGCACGTCGGCGCTGCGCAGGTAGTCGGAGCGGGCACCGCCGTCGGCGATGCGGCCCCAGCCGAGCACTGTCGCCTGGGTGCCCTTGGCGTACAGCCCCGCGTCACCGGTGTCCGGCAGCTTCGCGGGCCGGTAGTCGAATTGGCCGCGGACGGTCAGCACCGCGACGTCGCCGCCCTTCGTCGGGTCGCTGTAGCCCTGGGCGACCCAGACCTTCGAGACGCCGAGGACCTGGCCGTCGCCCGTGCGCTTGTCCTCGCGGCCGGCCACCACGCGGATGTCCTGCTTCGCCACCGCTTTCGCGCAGTGCGCCGCCGTCGCGACCGACGTCGAGCTCACGATCACCGCGCCGCAGAACTGGTTGCCGCCCGCGTCGGTCAGGTACACCGCGTACGGGTGCTCCGACAGCGACGCCTTTTCGCCGCCGACGATCCGCGGCTGGTTGGCCGAAGCCGGGCCGGCCACCGCCGTGCCCACCACGACCGGGACGGCGACCGCGGCGACCGCGAGGAGCGCGCCGCTCGCGAACAGCAGGGATCGGCGGAACTTCACGGACATGGGTCTTCCCCTTTTCGGCGCAGCACGGAGCTAAGCACTCGGCATCCGGACGACTCCGGTGCGTGAACGACGTGCGCTCAATACCCTAAGCCGAGGGGGCCCAAAACGGTGTCACTGGAACGGGTGGTCTCCGCGCCCGGCCGCCTCTGCCAAGCTGACCGGATGTGGCGGACGGCGGCGGCATGGGCAGCACTGGCCCTCACCCTGTGCGCATGCTCGGCGGAAGCACCGCCACCATCCCCGCCTGCACCTGCGGCGACACCAGTGGCAACGGCGACGACCACGGTGGCGAAGCCGGCGCCGACGTCGAGCGCACCCGCCGTCACCTGGCAGGTGGGTGCCCGGCCGCTCCCCCGCCGTCCCGACGGCTTCGGCGAGGTCGAGCCGACGCCACCCGAACTGGTGAATCGGGCACTTCCGACAAAAGACCTCCTCCCGCCGCCCGCCGGCACCGCCTACGCGTCGACGATCAGCGCTGTGCCCGCCGACGTCCTCGCGCGCAGCACGTGGCAGCCCGCCTGCCCCGTCAAGGCCGGCGACCTCCGCTACCTGACGATGTCCTTCTGGGGCTTCGACGGCCGCGCCCACACCGGCGAAATGCTGGTCAACGCCCGCGGCGCGGCGGGCATCACGAAAGTCTTCGGACAACTCTTCGCCGCCCGCTTCCCGCTCGAAGAGATGCGCGTGACCGGCCCGGCCGAGCTCACCGCGCCGCCGACCGGGGACGGCAACTCGACCAGCGCGTTCGTCTGCCGACCGGTGCGCGGGCAGACGACCTGGTCGGCGCACGCCTCCGGGCTCGCGGTCGACGTCAACCCGTTCTGCAACCCCTACACCCAGGGTGACCTCGTGCTGCCCGAGCTGGCCTCGGCGTACGTCGAGCGCTCGCGCAAGCGGGCCGGCATGGTGCTGGCCGGCGACGCGACCGTACGCGCGTTCGCGGCGATCGGGTGGAGCTGGGGCGGCGCCTGGACCAGCCCGAAAGACCGGATGCACTTCACCGCGACCGGCCACTGACCACGTAATACGACGTTAAGCACAACGGGGAACACCAGCCTCCACGGCAGGGTTGGCTAGGGTGAAACGACCGGAACCGGACCCGCGGAGGATGCAGTGCCCCACTACGACCTGGTGATCGTCGGGACGGGATCGGGGAACTCGATCCTCGGCCCGGACTTCGCCGGCAAGAAGACGGCGATCGTCGAAAAGGGCACCTTCGGCGGCACCTGCCTCAACGTGGGCTGCATCCCGACGAAGATGTTCGTGTACGCCGCCGACGTCGCGTACACGCCTTCGCACAGCGCCAAGTACGGCGTCGACGAAGAGCTGAAGGGCGTGCGCTGGCGCGACATCCGCGACCGGATCTTCGGCCGCATCGATCCGATCGCCGAGGGCGGCGCGGAGTACCGGCGCCACCACGAGGACAACGCGAACGTCGACGTCTACGAGGGCACGGGCCGCTTCACCGGCCACAAGGAGCTGCGCGTCAGCTTCGGCGACGGGCGCCCCGACGAGGTGCTGACCGCCGACGAGTTCGTGCTCGCCGCGGGCGGCCGTCCGGTCATCCCGGACATCCCGGGCCTGGACGGCGTCGACTACCACACCTCCGACACCGTGATGCGGCTCGACGAGCTGCCCGAGCGGATCGTCATCCTCGGCGGCGGGTACATCGCGGCCGAGTTCGCGCACGTCTTCGCTTCCTTCGGCGTGCAGGTCACGCTGGTCAACCGGTCCGGGCGGCTGCTGCGCTCGGAGGACGAGGACGTCAGCGCACGCTTCACCGAGCTGGCGGCCGAGCGGTTCGACGTCCGCCTCGAGCGCAAGACCGTGCGGGCGCGCCAGACCGAGAGCGGCATCGCGCTGGACCTCGAAGGGCCGCAGGGCGCCGAGACCGTCGAGGGTGACGTCCTGCTGATCGCCACCGGCCGCAAGCCGAACTCCGACCTGCTCGACGTCGCCGCCACCGGGGTGACCACATTGGACAGTGGGCACGTCGTGGTGGACGACTACCAGCAGACCGCGGTCGAGGGTATCTACGCCCTCGGCGACCTGTCGTCACCGCACGAGCTCAAGCACGTCGCGAACCACGAAGCCCGCGTGGTGCAGCACAACCTCCTGCACCCGGACGAGCGGATCACCGCCGACCACCGGTTCGTGCCGCACGCGGTCTTCACCCACCCGCAGGTGGCCTCGGTCGGGCTGACCGAGCAGAAGGCCCGCGAGCTGGGCGTGTCCTACGTGGTCTCGAAGCAGGACTACGCCGGGATCGCGTACGGCTGGGCGATGGAGGACACCACGGGCTTCGCGAAGCTCCTGGCCGACCCGGCGACCGGGCAGCTGCTCGGCGCGCACATCATCGGCCCGCAGGCGTCGTCGGTGATCCAGCCGCTCATCCAAGCGATGAGCTTCGGCCTCGACGCGCGGAGCATGGCCCGCGGGCAGTACTGGATCCACCCGGCGATGCCGGAGCTGATCGAAAACGCGCTGCTGAACCTGCCCCTGGACTGAGGCGTCCGCGGGCCGGGACGCACCCGGCCCGCGGCGGCTCACAGGGTGATCGACCAGGTGTCGAGGGTGCCGGTGTCGCCGGGCCCGTAGTCCGTGACGCGCAGCTGCCAGCGGCCGCCGGCCGGGGCGGACGCCGGAACCGTGAACGTCCGGGTGCCGTTCCACGCCGTGCACGTGCCGCCACCGCTGTACTTGAGCGGGTACGCCTTGCTGCCGGGGTCGAGCAGGGTGACGCCGAGGTCCTCGGCGCACGTGTGCCGCAGCGTCACCGCGACGGAAAGCGGCGTCGCCGCTTGGCCGGTCAGCGTGGACGTGATCGGGCTGAACACCTGCTGGTGGTCGCGGATCGGGTAGTCGGTGTCGTTGGTCAGGGTCCGGCCGCCCGGCGCCGGGCCGCTGCCGGTCACCAGGGTGAGCCGCCACTTGGCGAGCGCCTCGGCCACCGGCTGGAAGAGGGACAGATCCCCGTCCGAAGGGTTCTGGACGCACTGCGCCGGGCCGCCGTCGTGCAGGCCGGTGGCCTTGTCGCCGAGCAGCCAGCCGCCGCCGGAGTCGCCGCCGAGGGAACACGCCGTCGTCCAGGTCAGGTCGTCGATGACCAGGCCGCCGCCGTAGTCGGCGGACTTGTGCGTGTACTTCACCTCGCCGCACTGCCAGTGCGAGGTGTTGCCGGAGTGGCAGACGCGGTCGCCGACCATCGCCTCGGCCGCGCCGGACAGCGTGATCGCCGGCCGGCCCCAGGTGTTCACCGACGCCGAGAGGTTCCACCCGGCCTCCGTCACCGCGACAACGCCCATGTCGCCTTCGCGGGCGTTGACGCTGTGCGTGCCGCCGACGTTCGACGTGCCGATCCGGTTCTGCTGCCCCGAAGCGCCGTAGGCGGCTTGGTCGCGGTCGTTCGTGCAGTGCCCCGCGGTCAGGAAGTGCTTCGCACCGGCGGAATCCGTCACCGGGAAGCCGACCGAGCAGTTGCTCTCGCTGCCCGGCCACCACGGGTTGCCGGTCTGGATCGTGCCCGACTGCTGCCGCGGCGACGTCGTGGTCTCGGTGATCCGGACCCCCAGCTCCCGCACGCGCGAAAGGAAGCTGTCGGTCGCGGCGGTCTTCTTCGTCCGGTCGACGTCCACCCCGACGTCGTTGGCGCGGACGTCGACGCCCCAGCCGTAGACGCCGGGGACGCCCATGCCGACGAGGTCGCGGACGGCCGAGGCGGTGCGGTCGAGCTCGGCCCGGCTTCGGGCCACGACCCGGGCCGCCGCCCCCGCGGCACGGGCCTCCTCAGCCGCTTCCGGGGTGGTGACGGCGATGGTCAGCTTCCCGGCGGCGGCATCGAACCACTGTCCCGCGGCCTGCGCACGGACGGCCGCGGGCAGGGTCCCGGCCAGCCGGTGCGCGCGATCCTGGGCGGCGAGCTGGGTCCGGGCCTGGTTTGCGGACAGCCCGAACGCCGCGGCGACACCCGCCACTTCGGCGTCCGGATGGCCCGGCGCCGCTTCGGCGGGCATCACACCCGGTCCCAGCGTGGCCAGCGCGGCCACACTGACGGCGGAAACGAATCTGCGCATCGGTTTCTCCTCGGATCGGCGAGTGGAGTGCGCAGACGGTAAGCCGCCGGACGGCCCGCGGTGCAGATCCGCAAGTCCTTAACTGTTAACCGGCCAGTCCCACGCGAAGCCGTACCGGCCGGGCCCGAAGTTGAGCGCGACCCCGTGCACGGCACCGGATTCCGGCACGACGTCGGCGTTTTCGCCGGGCTCGGCGAACCGGCGGCACACCGGCGGCACCGCCTCCGGGGAGAACCGGATTTCGAGCACGTACTCGCGGACCGGGAGCCGGAACTTCCGTTCGTAGTTCAGCGCGACCGGGTGCGGCGCGCGATTCACCAGCGTGTGTTCGGTGATCACCGTTTCGCCGCGCAGCAGCGGCCTGCCGAAGAGCAGTTCGACGACGAGAAGGCCGTCCTCGGGCTGCAGCACGCTACGGCCCGCTCGGCAGCCGCGCAGCGCACGCAGCTCCGGCAGCGGCCGGTCGTGCTCGTCGAGGTGCAGGATCACCACCCACCGGTCCGGGCCGTCGGCCTCGGCCCGCAGCACCTGCCGCGACCGGATCTCCAGCTCCTCGCGATCCGGGCCGACGAGGACGACGTCGTGCTGGCTGAGCCGGGTCAGCCGCTCGTCCCACCGGGTGTCCACATCGGACACCGCGGCCTCGATGCGCGGCCCGTCCGGCCAGAACCGGCCGATCCCGGCGGGCGCGGACCGGCCGGCCCGCGGCGGGCCGAGCAGCGCGACCAGCGAGCCCGCCGGCACCTCGAGGACGGCTTCGAGCTGCCGCAGCCCGTGCACCGAGTCACGCCGCCGGGGACGGCTGCGGCCGGACTGCCAGTAGCTCAAGGTCGCCGTCGTGACCGAGACACCGCGGGTGCGCAGGTGCTCGCGGAGCCGGTCGAGGCTCAGCCCGCGGGCGCGGATGGCCGCGCGCAGAGCCGCGTCGAAGGGGCCCTCGCGCAGCAACGTCCCGAGGTCGGGCACCGGCACGGCCACCCGGTGATCTTAAGTCGCGGCAACCGGGGCGAAAGCCGTTAACAATCAAGAATCAGACGAAGCGGTGGCGGCCGGCGAGGGCGCCGAACGCCAGCTGGACCACGAGCAGGCCGAGCAGCATCGCCAGCGGCACGGTCCAGCCGCCCGCGAGGTCGTGCAGCAGGCCGAACAAGAACGGCCCGAGCGCGGCGAACAGGTAGCCGAAGCCCTGCGCCATCCCGGACAGCCGGGCGGTGTCGGCGCCGGTCCGCGCGCGCAACGCGATCACGGTCAGGGCCAGCGAGAACGTGCTCATCCCGAGCCCGACGAGGATGCTCCAGAGCAGCGGTGACCACGACGGCGCGAGCATCAGCCCGATGGTCCCGGCGACACCGAAGACGCCGAGCCCGACGATCCACGGGCTCTGCCCGCGCTGCCGGGCCGCCATCGGCGCGACGACGAGGCTGATCGGCACGGCGATCAGCGAAACCAGGCCGAACAGCAGCCCGGCGTCCTCGCGCGGGACGCCCGCGTCCATCAGCACCTGCGGGAACCAGCCCATCGCCGCGTAGGCGTAGAACGCCTGCAGGCCGAAGAACCCGGTGACGATCCAGGCCAGCCGGTTGCGCAGCAGCGACCGGCCACCCTCGGCGCCTTCGGCGGGCCGCGGTGCCCGGCCGGTGCCGCGGGCTGCGAAGATCCAGGCCAGCAGCGCGACGACGGCGAGCACCGCCCAGCCACCCAGCGCCGGGCGCCAGCCGCCGAGGGTGTCGCCCAGCCGCGGGGTCACCGCCGACCCGAGCGCGCCGCCGCCCTGCAGCGCGGCGGTGTAGACGCCGGTCAGCACGCCGATCCGAGCCGGGAAGGAGTCCTTGATGACGACCGGGATCAGCACGTTGATCAGGGCGATCCCGGCGGTCGCGACCAGCGTCCCGCCGAGCACCACGGCCGGGCCGTCGAGCACGCGCAGCACGAGCCCGGCGGCGAGGGCGGCCAGCGCGATCGCGATGGCGGCGCCGATCCCGGCCCGGCGCGCCAGCAGTGGCGCGGCGAGCCCGGCGCCGGCGAAGCAGAGCGTCGGCAACGTCGTGAGCAGCCCGGCCCAGACGACCGAAGTGCCCAGGTCCTGGCGCATTTCGGCGAGCATCGGCCCGACGCCGGTGATCGCCGGACGCAAGTTGAGGGCGGTCAGCACCACCGCGACCGCGAGCAGCGCGCCGGCGGCGACCACGCCGGGCGTCCGGACTTCGATGGCGCCGTCCAGTTCGGGTTCACGGTGTTCGACGGGCATGGCGCTACTATCGCATACGTAGGATGATTGGATGAAGGGATAATCCTGTGCCTCTGGCCACCACGCGCCGAGCAGGCCTCGTCGACCAGGTCATCGACCAGCTGCGGACCGCGGTCACGCAGGGCGAATGGCCGATCGGCGAACGCATCCCGACCGAGGCCGAGCTCGTCGAGCAGCTCGGCGTCGGACGCAACACCGTCCGCGAAGCCGTGCGCGCGCTCGCGCACACCGGGCTCCTGGAGGTCCGGCAGGGCGACGGCACCTACGTGCGCGCCACGAGCGAGGTGTCCGGCGCGATCCGCCGGCTCTGCGGCACGGAACTGCGTGAAGTCCTGCAGGTCCGGCGCACCCTCGAAGTCGAAGGCGCCCGGCTCGCGGCCGTCGAGCGGACCGAAGACGAGGTCGCCGAGCTGCGTGCCCTGCTCGCGCGCCGCGAAACCGACCTGCGAGCCGGCCAGTGGCAGGATTTCGCCCGCACGGACGCCGAGTTCCACTGCGCGGTGGTCGCCGCCGGGCACAACCGGCTGCTCACCGAGCTCTACCGCGGGCTGACCGAGGTCATCGCGGCGAGCATCGCGACGACGTCCAGCATCGCGCCGGGCGCGGACCACGTGCCGGAGATCGGGCACGAAGGTCTCGCCGAGGCCATCGCCGACCGCGACCCGGACCGCGCGGCCGCCGAGGCCTGCGGGTTCCTCGACGAACTTCTGGAGCGCGTCGAACGGGCCTGACCTGCATTTTTATCGATCGATGACCCCTAAGGGTGCCATTTCAGGGTTGTTGTGGCACCACCGTGGTGCCATATTTGTGCCATGGACCTGACACCCTTCGTGGACAGCCTCCGCCGCGAGTTCGCGGTAGCCGCCGAGGCGGCCGGCGAGGACGCTGTCACCCTGGCCGAGCGGCTGGCCTCCCCGCTGGAGTCCGCCATCCGGCTCACCCTGCTCGACGCGCTGTCGGCCGCGGCCGACGAGATCACCCGCGACCTCGCTCCCGGATCCGTCGAAGTACGCCTTCGCCGCCGCGAAGCGGAGTTCGCGGTTTCCGTGCCCACGGCGCCCGAACCGGCTCCGGCGGAGGCCCCGCCGCCGCCCGAGGCCGACGACGGCGCCGTCTCCCGGATCAACCTGCGGCTCCCCGACCAGCTGAAACAGCGAGTGGAGGAGGCGGCGAGCCGCGACCGGCTCTCCATCAACGCCTGGCTCGTCCGGGCCGCGAACACCGCACTCGGCGCCGACGCGAGCCGGCCCGCGCACCGCCGGTCCGTCTACGGCGAGAAGTACACCGGCTGGGTTCGCTGACCCGCCCGTTCTGACCAGCCAAAACACTCCCAAAGCACCCCAGGAGGGCGCAGCCATGCCAGTTTTCGCCACCCCCGAGCCGATCACGGCCACGCTGGACGTCAGCATGGCCGACGTCCGGATCGTCGCCGGCGACCGCACCGAGACCACCGTCGAGGTCCAGCCGGCCGACCCCGGCGACAACGAGGACGTCAAAGCCGCCGCCAAGACCCGCGTCGAGTTCGCCGACGGCGAGCTGCTGGTCAAGGGCCCGAAGTACACGACGAAGCTGTGGGGCAAGGGCGGCGCGCTGCACGTCACGGTCGAACTGCCGGCCGGCTCCCGCGTCAAGGCGACGTCGGCGATGGGCGACTTCCACGTCACCGGCCGCCTGGGCGACAGCCGGCTCAAGACGTCCGTGGGCAACATCCACCTCGACGAAACCTCGCGGCTCGAAGCGAACACCGCGACCGGTGACGTCTTCGTCGACCGGGCCACCGGGCACGCCGAGGTCGGCACCGGCTCCGGCGAGCTGCGGATCCGCGAGATCGACGGCACCGCGGTCCTCAAGAACTCCAACGGCGAGACCCGTGTCGGCGAGGTGACCGGCGACCTGCGCGTCAGCACCGCCAACGGCGACATCCTGGTCGACGTCGCCCACGCCGCCGTCAACGCGAAGACCGCCGCCGGCGACATCCGGCTCGGCGAGGTCATCCGCGACCGGGTCGTCCTCGAGACCGCCGTCGGCGAGATCGAGGTCGGCATCCGCGAAGGCAGTGCCGCGTGGCTCGAGCTGAACTCGCTGACCGGGTCCGTGCGCAACACCCTCACGCCGTCCGACGGGCCGGGCGGCACCACCGAGACCGTCGAGGTCAAGGCCCACACCTACACCGGCGACATCGTCATCCGACGCGCCTGAAGACTCCACACAGACAGGGGAAATCCATGCCGGACGCCATCGTGGCCGAGGGATTGGTCAAGAAGTACGGGAAGGTCACCGCGCTCGACGGGATGTCGCTGCGCGTACCGGAGGGCACGGTGCTGGGGGTGCTGGGGCCGAACGGCGCCGGGAAGACCACCACCGTCCAGATCCTCACGACGTTGCAGAAGCCGGACGCGGGTCACGCGACCGTCGCCGGGTTCGACGTCGTGAAGGACGCCCACGAACTGCGCTCGCACATCGGCGCTTCGGGGCAGTACGCCGCCGTCGACCAGGAACTGACCGGGGCGGAGAACCTCGAGATGGTCGGGCGGCTCTACCACCTGGGCACCAAGCGGGCCAAGGCCCGCGGCCGCGAGCTGCTCGCCCGGTTCAGCCTGGAGGACGCCGCCGACCGGCCGGTGAAGGGCTACTCCGGCGGCATGCGGCGCCGGCTCGACCTGGCCGGCGCGCTCGTGGCGAACCCGCCGGTGCTGTTCCTCGACGAGCCCACGACCGGGCTCGACCCGCGGGCCCGCACCGAGCTGTGGGACGTCATCACCGAGCTGGTCGCGGGCGGCACCACGCTGCTGCTGACCACGCAATACCTGGAAGAAGCCGACCGGCTGGCCGACAGCATCGCCGTCGTCGACCACGGGCGCGTGATCGCCCGCGGCACCGCCGACGAGCTCAAGGACCTGGTCGGCGGCGAGCGGATCGAGCTGACCGTCGGCACCCACGACGACGTCCTCGTGGCCCGGCGGGCGCTGGCCCGGCTGGCCAGCGGCGAGCCGCAGGCCGAGGCGTTCCGGCTCACCGTGCCCGTGACCCACGGCGCGAAAGCGCTTACCGAAGCGCTCGCCCTGCTCGCCACGGAAGGCGTCGACGTCCGCGACGTCGGCGTCCGCCGTCCCACCCTCGACGACGTTTTCCTCACCCTGACCGGCCACGAGACGGCCGAACCCGCGAAGGAGGCCGTGTGATGAACGCGGTGCAGATGGCCGTCACCGACGGCGTGACCGTCGCCAAGCGCAACTCGATCAAGATCGTCCGATCGCTGGACCTGCTCGGGTCCATCGTCTTCATGCCGGTGATGTTCGTGCTGCTCTTCGGCTACGTCTTCGGCAGCGTGATCGACATCCCCGACATGTCGTACCGCGAGTTCATGCTCCCGGGGATCTTCGTCCTCGCGGTGGCGATGGGCAGCATCGTCACCGGCTACGGGCTGACCGACGACCTGCAGAAAGGCATCATCGACCGGTTCAGATCGCTGCCGATGTCCCCGGCGGCGGTGCTGATCGGCCGCACCACCGCGGACCTCATCCTGAACGTGACGAGCCTGCTGATCATGGGCCTGGTCGGCCTGCTGGTCGGCTGGCGCATCCACACCGGCGTGTTCGAAGCGCTCGGCGGGGTGCTCCTGCTGCTCGCCTTCGCCTACGCGCTGTCGTGGGTGATGGGCACGCTCGGCCTGGCCGTCCGCAAGCCCGAGGTGTTCAACAACGTCTCCAGCGTGGCGATCTTCCCGCTGACGTTCCTGGCCAACACGTTCGTCGACAGCGGCCGCCTGCCCACCCCGCTGCGGGTGATCGCGGACTGGAACCCGGTCTCGGCGATCACCCAGGCGTCCCGGGAGCTGTTCGGCAACACGAGCGCGGCGATGCCGGTGCACGCCGCCTGGCCGATGCAGCACGCCGTGCTGGCTTCGGTGCTGTGGATCGCGCTGCTGCTGGTGGTTTTCGTGCCGCTTTCGGTGCGCTGCTACAAGAAGGCCACCAGCCACTGACTCAGGGCAGCGTGAGGATCTCGCTGCCGTCGGCCGTCACCACGAGGGTGTGCTCGAACTGGGCCGTCCACTTCTTGTCCTTCGTGGTGACGGTCCAGTCGTCCGACCAGATGTCGTAGTCGATGGTGCCCAGCGTGATCATCGGCTCGATCGTGAAGGTCATGCCCTCCTCGATGATCGTGTCGACGGAGGGCTCTTCGTAGTGCAGGACCGTCGGGGGCGTGTGGAACGCCGGGCCGACGCCGTGGCCGGTGAAGTCGCGGACCACGCCGTAGCCGAAGCGCTTGGCGTAGGACTCGATGACCCGGCCGATGACGTTCAGCTGACGCCCCGGGCGGACCGCCTTGATCGCCCGCATGGTCGCCTCGCGGGTGCGCTCCACCAGCAGGCGGGCCTCCTCGGAGACGTCGCCGGCCAGGAAGGTCGCGTTCGTGTCGCCGTGGACGCCGCCGATGTAGGCGGTGACGTCGATGTTGCAGATGTCACCGTCCTCGATCACCGTCGAGTCCGGGATGCCGTGGCAGATCACCTCGTTGAGCGACGTGCAGCACGACTTCGGGAAGCGGCGGTAGCCCAGCGTCGAGGGGTAGGCGTGGTGGTCGAGCAGGAACTCGTGCACCACCTTGTCGATGTCGTCCGTGGTGGCGCCCGGCTTGACGGCCTTGCCGCCCTCTTCCAGGGCCTGGGCCGCGATGCGGCCGGCGATCCGCATCTTCTCGATCACCTCGGGCGTGCGCACGCCGTTGCCGGTGTCCCGCTTCGGCGCCGGCTTGTCCACGTACTCGGGACGGGCGATGGAACTGGGGACGTCACGGCGCGGCGTCTGGACGCCGGGAACGAGCGGAGCACGAACGGACATGCCCCCACCTTACGACGGTCCGCTCAGCCGATCCCCGCCAGGAACCGGTGCGCGGCCTGCACCGCCGGTTTCGACGACCCGGCGTCGGTGAGGAGCACGGCGAACGCCAGGTCGCCGCGGTAGCCGACGAACCAGCCGTGCGAGTGGGAGCCGTCGCCGAACTGGGCGGTGCCGGTCTTGCCCGCGACGTCGGGGATGTCCCGCAGGCCGGTCGCGGTACCGGCCGTGACGACCTCCCGCATCATCCCGCGCAGCGCGTCCAGGACCTCCTGCGACGGCGGGTCGCCGACGTTCTGCGTCGCCGCGGGCAAGCCCTTGACGATCGACGGCGACGGCACCTTCCCGGCCTGCACGGTGGCCGCGACCAGCGCCATGCCGAACGGGCTGACCACCACTCGGCCCTGGCCGAAGCCGTTTTCCGCCCGCTGGACGGCCGAGTCGCTGCCCGGGACGTCCCCGGTGACCGTGGTCAGGCCCGGGACGACGAAGTCGGCGCCGAGGCCGAAGGAGCGGGCGGTGTCGGTGAGCGCCGCCTTGTCGAGGCCGGCGGCGAGCCGGGCGAAGGTCGTGTTGCAGGACCGCGCGAACGCCGTCTTCAGCGGCACCCGGCCCAGGTCGAACCGGCCCTCGTTCGGCACGACGCGGTTTTCGATCGTCGTCGTCCCCGGGCAGTCGACCGGGCTGCCCGCTTCGACCTCCCCCGCCGACAGCGCGGCCGCCGCCGTCACGATCTTGAACGTCGACCCCGGCGGGTAACGCCCGGACAGGGCCAGCGAGCCCTCCTCGTCGGCGGCGTCGTTCTGGGCCACGGCGAGGATGTCCCCGCTGGAAGGCTGGATGGCGACCAGCGCCGCGGAGTACGGCTCGGTTTCGAGGGCTTTCTCGGCGGCGGCCTGGATCTTCGCGCTGAGCGTGCTGGTGACAGCCGGGGCGGGCCGCGGCGGCTCGGCCTTGAGCTCGGCGGCCTCGCCCCCGGTGACGTCGCGGGTGACGATCCGCCAGCCCGCCGCCCCGGCCAGCTGCTGCTCGACCAGCGCGCGGATGCCCGGCAGGACCTGCTGCCCGGACCCGCGGGTCACCGGCAGCAGCCGCTCCTGGCTGGCGAAGCGGACGCCGGGCAGGTCGTAGATCACCGGCTTGACCCGCTGGTAGTCGCCCGCGCGCAGGGTGATCACCGCGTAGGCGTCGCCGGGTTTGGTCTTGTTCATCCCGTCCAGCACGGACCGGCCGGTGACCGACGGCTCGTACCGGTGCAGCGCCTTGGCCAGCGTCCCGGCGACCGCGCTCGCGTCGCCGGTCTTCTGCGGGTCGACGACCACGCCGATCACGGTCTGCGGGCGCATCAGCGCCACACCGTCGCGGTCGAGGACCGGCGCCGTCTCGGGCAGCTGCGGCAGCATGCCGAGGGTCTGGCCGACGGCGAGCTGGGGGTGGACGACCGTCGGCTGCCAGTGCACCTGCCAGCCGCTCTCGGCCGCCCGCAACTGGGCGTCGGCGCGGTAGGCCCAGGTGCGGCCGTGCGGGAGGTGCCAGGTGAGCCGGTAGCCGGCGGTCACGACGTCACCCTCCGGCTGTTTCACTTCCTCGTCGTCGACGTCGAGCGCCTCGGGGTCGAGCACGCCGCGGACCTGGCTCAGCACGGTCTTGGCGGCATCGGGTGAGTCGGTGTTCGCGGCCGCGGCGGCGACGTCCCCGGACGCGAGGGCGTCCAGGAAGGCGGAGAGGGCGTCCTCGGGACCGTCGCCCGAGCACCCGGCCGTGGTCGCGGCGACGAGCAGCAGCAGTGCCGCGAGAGCACGGTGTCGACGTGCACTCATGGCCGGATCATGCCTGGCCAGGGCGTTGTGACGGCTTCGCAACACCGCCACGGAAGAGTGGTTAGAACAGCACCGTCGCGTACTGGCCGACCTGCTGGAAGCCGATCTTGCGGTAGGCCGCGAGGGCGGGGGTGTTGAAGGCGTTGACGTAGAGGCTGGCGGTGCGGCCGAGGCCGCGGACGAGCCGGTTCACGACCGCGGCGGTGCCGGCGGTGCCGAGCCCGTCGCCGCGGCGGTCGGGGTGCACCCAGACGCCCTGGATCTGCCCGACGGTGGCCGACATGGCGCCGATCTCGGCCTTGAAGACGACCTCGCCGTCCTCGAAGCGGGCGAACGCGCGACCGGCCCCGATCAGCTCGGTGACCCGGGCCCGGTAGCTGGCCCCGCCGTCGCCGCTGCGCGGGTCGACGCCGACCTCCTCGATGAACATCGAGACGGCCGCGGGCAAGTACCGCTCGAGCTCGTCCGGCCGGACCGGCCGCACCAGCGGATCGGCGGCGACGAGCGGGGTGGCGTCGAGGGCCATCAGCGGCTGGTCGTCGCGGACCTCCCGGGCCGGGCCCCACTCGCCTTCGAGCTCGTCCCACAGGCCGAGCACCTGTTCGGCCGGGCCGACGAGCGAGGAGCAGGTGCGCTGCCGTCTCAGAGCGCGGTCGGCGAAGGAGCGCAACGCGGGCGCGTTGCCCCTCAGCGGGATCAGGTTCGGCCCGGAAAAGCACAGCCCTTGGAGCCGTCCGGCCCGGACCGGACGGCTGTCGGCGGCCCAGAGCTCACCACCGAGCCGCCACGGGTCGAGGCCCGCGGCCTCGACCCGGGCGCTGACCATGCAGCTGCCCACCGGGTCCGCGGCCAGAGCGGCACGGACCGCCGGATAGTCCCGATCATCGAGCAGCCGTGCACCTGCAAGCCGCAACACGGGCTCCAGGGTGCCAGATTCGACTGCTAAACGGAACGCAAGCCTCCCGACACGGTGAGATGAACAGCCGCGAACGCCGCATCCGGGCCGCCGGAGGCCCCGGACGCGTCCTTCGCAGGGTCAGGCCGCGCCGCGGTAGGTGCCGATCGTCCAGGAGTTGCCCTCCGGGTCACGCAGGCTGAACGTGTGCGAGCCGTACTCGGTGTCCGTCAGCCCGGCCGTGATCTCGGCGCCCGCCGCCTTCACCCGCGCGTGCACCTCGTCCACCCGGTCCGAGACCACGTACACCGCGGACGCGCCCGGCTTCATCGCGTCGTGGACGCCGTCCGGTGGCCGGACGCTGCCCAGCATCACCGCGCCGCCCTCGGGCCAGCGCAGCTCGGCGTGCGCGATCAGCTCGCCGTCGGGCACCACCAGCGCCTCGGTGAAGCCCAGGACGTCGACGAGGAAGCGGACCGCGGCCGGGGCGTCGTCGTACCGGAGAGCGGGCCAGACGTTCGGTTCAGGAGTCATGCCGTCAGCTTCGCGCCACCTCCGCCTCCTGGTCTTGGAGGAACGGGAGCTCCTCGGCGATCCACGTGCCCGGCGTGCAGCCCGCCAGTGCGCGCCACTCGTTGGTCAGGTGTGCCTGGTCGTAGAACCCGCACTCCGCGGACAGCGCCGCCAGGTCCGTCCGGCCGCGCCGCAGCAGCCGCCCGGCCCGCTCGAACCGCAGCACCCGCGCCGCCTGCTTGGGCGCCAGGCCGAGCTCCGTGCGGAACCGCTCGCCCAGGTGGCGACGGCTCCAGCCGACCTCCTCGGCGAGGTCCGCGACGCGCACCTGCCCGTCCGCGCCCCGCATCCGGCGCCACGCCTCCCCCAGCTCGGGCGGCGGCACCACCGGCTCGACGGCCCGGGCGGCCAGGACGTCGTCCAGCAACGCGAACCGCTCGCGCCACGGCAGCTCCCGCAACCGATCCGGCAGCGAGCCGAGACCGAATGCGGCGAGGTCGGCCACTTCGCCGGACAGCTCCGCCGCCGTGACGCCGAACAGCGTCCGCACGCCCAGCGGGTCGAGCTCCAGCTGGATGCCCTCCTGCACGCGGTCCTGCCGGATCAGCACCGCTTGCGTATGGAGCCCGCCGACCAGCGCCTGGAGGCTCCGCCCGCCCATACGCACCGGCCCGGCGAGGCTGATGACGAGCGTCACATGCCGGGACGGCAGCCCGCGGTGGACCGGCAGCGTGACGTCGTCCTGGGCGTACCCGACGTAGCGCGTGACCAGGGGCCGCACCACCGGGTGCGGTTCGTGGATGGCCCAGGTCACGCTCACGATTGCCAGGGTAAACGTCACCACCGACAGTTCCGGGTCTGATAACACGGACGTGCGTCCCCACCGCGGAAGGAACCACCCGATGACGATCCAGGAGCAGGCGCAGCAGCTGGAGCTGCTCGCCGACCAGGTGCCGACCGGCATCGCGCTCGCCACGAAGAGCGACCTCGAAGACCTCCAGGCCCAGGTGCTCGGCCTGCTCGGGGAGACGTCCACCGCGACCGCGATCCAGGGCGCCATCCAGCTCGCTTCGCAGCAGATCGACGAGGTCGCCGCCGCGCTCGAGAACGTGCGGCTGCAGATCCGTGACGCCGCCCAGCACCACCTGCAGGGCTGAAAACGCGCCGGAGCCCTCCTCACCGATCCGGCGAGGAGGGCTCCGAGCGGGAGTGCTCAGCCGGCGGTGACCACCGGCGCGCCCTCGCCGAGGGACTCGCCCGCCTCTTCGGCGATGCGCATGGCCTCTTCGATGAGCGTCTCGACGATCGCGTGTTCGGGCACGGTCTTGATGACCTCGCCCTTGACGAAGATCTGGCCCTTGCCGTTGCCCGACGCGACGCCCAGGTCGGCCTCGCGGGCCTCGCCGGGGCCGTTCACGACGCAGCCCATGACGGCCACGCGCAGCGGGATCTCCATGCCCTCGAGCCCGGCCGTGACCTGCTCGGCGAGCGTGTAGACGTCGACCTGCGCACGCCCGCAGGACGGGCAGGAGACGATCTCCAGCTTGCGCTGCTTGAGGTTCAGCGACTGCAGGATCTGGATGCCGACCTTGACCTCTTCGACCGGCGGCGCGGACAGCGAGACGCGGATCGTGTCGCCGATGCCCTGGCGCAGCAGCGCGCCGAAGGCGACCGCCGACTTGATCGTGCCCTGGAACGCCGGGCCGGCCTCGGTGACGCCGAGGTGCAGCGGGTAGTCGCACTGCTCGGCCAGGAGCTCGTACGCGCGCACCATGACCACCGGGTCGTTGTGCTTCACCGAGATCTTGATGTCGTGGAAGTCGTGCTCGGCGAACAGCGACGCCTCCCACAGCGCCGACTCGGCCAGCGCCTCCGGCGTCGCCTTGCCGTACTTGTCCATGATCCGCTTGTCCAGCGAGCCGGCGTTGACGCCGATCCGGATCGGCGTGCCGTGGTCCTTCGCGGCCTGCGCGATCTCCTTGACCTGGTCGTCGAACTTGCGGATGTTGCCGGGGTTGACGCGCACCGCCGCGCAGCCGGCCTCGATCGCCGCGAAGACGTACTTCGGCTGGAAGTGGATGTCGGCGATTACCGGGATCTGCGACTTCTTCGCGATCGCCGGCAGCGCCTCGGCGTCGTCGGCCGACGGGCACGCCACGCGGACGATGTCGCAGCCCGCGGCGGTCAGCTCGGCGATCTGCTGCAGCGTCGCGTTGACGTCGGAGGTGAGCGTCGTCGTCATCGACTGGACGGAGATCGGGAAGTCGCTGCCGACACCGACCGGGCCCACCTGGAGCTGGCGGGTCTTGCGGCGCTCGGAGAGGACGGGCGGGGGCAGGGCGGGCATACCGAGTGCGACGGTCACGGCTTCCAGCGTACCTACCCCTACTGGGCCACCTTCACCATGTCAACCGTCACGGTGAGCAGCGTTACGCGCGGTGTGGCGCCCCACGGAGGGGCCGGAACCCCTCCGTGGCGGTTCGCTACTGCAGGCGGATCGGGTTGACGATGTCCGCGGTCACGGTGAGTAGCGTGACCGCACCGCCGATGAGCACCAGCACCATCGTGATCCCGGACAACCTGGTGTAGTCGACAGGCCCGCCGGCGACCTTGCCCCGCCGGGCCCGGATCCAGTCGCGGACGCGCTCGTACCAGACCACCGCGATGTGGCCGCCGTCCAGCGGCAGCAGCGGCAGCAGGTTGAACACGCCGATGAAGAAGTTCAGGCTGGCCAGCAGGAAGAAGAACAGCACCCAGATGCCCCGCTCGACGGCCTCGCCGCCGATCCGGCTCGCGCCGACGACGCTGACCGGGGTGTTCGGGTCGCGCTCGCCGCCGAAGATCGCGGTGACGACGGCGGGGATGCGCTGGGGGAACTCGACGAGCCGCTGCGCCGTCTCGGCGAACATCGTGCCGGTGAAACTGAAGGTGGCGCCGACCGCGGCGACCGGGCCGTACTGGGTGGTGACCGCGGGCTGCTTCGGGGACGCGCCGATCATGCCGACCGTCTTGACGCCGGCGCTGGTCCAGCGCTGCACCTGCGGCACGTCGACGATGAGCGCGAGCCGCTGGTCGCCGCGCTGGACGTCGAACTGGGTCCGGCCGCTGGTGGCCTGCACGGCGGCGAGCATCTCGGTCCAGCTGGCGACCGGCTTCCCGCCGACCGCGAGGATCTTGTCGCCGGCCCGCAGCCCGGCCGCCTCGGCCGGCCGCACCGCACCCGGCGGGCAGCCCGGGTTGTCGGACTGGGCCTGGGCCTGCGCCTCGGTCGTCGCCGACTGCGCGCACGACGTCGCCGCCAGCACCGGCGTGGTGTCGACGGGGGCCAGGTTCGGCAGGCCCATGGTCACGGCCATCAGGTAGAGGACCACGAAGCCGAGGATGAAGTGGGTGACCGACCCGGCCGACATCACGACGGTGCGCTTCCAGGTCTTGAACCGCCACATCGCGCGCGGCGCCTCGTCCGGCGTCACCTCGTCGAGCGCGGTCATGCCGGCGATGTCGCAGAACCCGCCGAGCGGGATCCACTTCAGGCCGTACTCGGTCTCGCCGCGGCGCCAGGAGAACACCGTGGGCCCGAAGCCCACGAAGTACCGGCGGACCTTCATGCCGAAGGCCTTCGCCGTCAGCATGTGGCCGGCCTCGTGCAGTGCGACTGAGACGCAGATCCCCAGCGCGAAGAGCACCACACCGATGATGTAGGCGAGCACCCGCTACTTCCCCTCGATGATCGAACCGGCCCGCGCACGAGCCCAGCGCTCGGCCGCGAGTACGTCCTCCACGTCGCGTGGTTCGCGACGCCATTCGTCGGCGGCTCCCACCACCTCGGAAACAGTGTCCACTATCGACGTGAAGCTGGTGTTCTGCGCGAGGAAAGCCGCCACGACCTCCTCGTTCGCGGCGTTGTAGACGGCGGGCAGGCAGCCGCCGGCGCTGCCGCAGTGGCGGGCCAGCTCGACGGCCGGGAAGGCCTCGTCGTCCAGCGGCTCGAAGGTCCAGGTCGCGGCGGTGTTCCAGGTGCACGCGGCGGCGGCGCCGGGCACCCGGTCGGGCCAGTGCAGCGCGAGCGCGATCGGCAGCCGCATGTCGGGCGGGCTGGCCTGGGCGATCGTCGAGCCGTCGGTGAAGGTCACCATGGAGTGCACGATCGACTGCGGGTGCACGGTGACGTCGATCTTCTCCGGCGCGATGCCGAAGAGCAGGGCCGCCTCGATCAGCTCCAGGCCCTTGTTGACCAAGGTGGCGGAGTTGATCGTGATCAGCGGTCCCATGGACCAGGTCGGGTGCGCCATCGCCTGCTCGACGGTGACCCCGGCCAGCTCGGCGCGCTTGCGGCCGCGGAACGGGCCGCCGGACGCGGTCAGGACGAGCCGGGCGACTTCGCTGTCCTTCCCGGCCCGCAGCGCCTGCGCGATGGCGGAGTGTTCGGAGTCGACGGGCACGAGCTGCCCGGGCTTCGCGGCGGCGAGCACCAGCGGCCCGCCGGCGATGAGCGACTCCTTGTTCGCGAGCGCGAGGGTGGCGCCGGTGGCCAGGGCCTTGAGCGTGGGCTCGAGGCCGCGGGAGCCGGGCAGGGCGTTGAGGACGGTGTCGACTTCGACGGCCTCGATCAGCTCGGTGACGGCGTCGGAGCCGGCGAACAGCCGCGGGAGCTTGAAGTCACCCTGCGCGTACCCACGCTTCTGCGCCTCGGCGTACAGCGCGAGCTGGACGTCCTCGGCGGCCGTGGCCCTGGTCACGGCGACGGCTTCGACGCCGTGGGCGATCGCCTGCGCGGCGAGAGCGGCCGGATCGGCCCCACCGGCGGCGATCCCGGCCACCCGGAACAGGTGCGGGTTGCGCGCGGCGACGTCGAGGGCCTGCACGCCGATGGACCCGGTCGAGCCGAGCACGAGAACGCTTCGCGAGGTAGTCATCGCCGGTCATTGTCGCGCGGGGCGTCTCCGCGGCGCACCCGGAGGTGTGGGATCATCGGCGGGTCCGAGGTTCACGGGGTTTGAGGAGTTCATCGTGGCAGGCAAGGCGGTCGAGAAGAGGCGGCCCGAGGTCGACCCGCGCGACGAGCCGTCCGCGGCCTGGGGCTGGCACGGCTCGTTCCCGAAGGCCACCCGCATCGCCGGCTGGGTCAGCGCGATCATCCTGCTGGTGATGATCAAGGGCAACCACGAGAACAACACCGAGAACGTGTGGCTGGTGGGGCTGTCGTTGTTCCTGATCCTGCTGCTCGTGCTGGACATCCGCAAGCAGCGCACGGCCTGGCGCAAGTAGTCGGTTTTTCGCTAACGTCCCCGGCATGAAGCTGCGCTGGGGTCTTGCTCTCGTCGGTGTCGTTCTGAGTGCCTTGGTGGCCCCTGCCACGCCGGCGTCGGCTTCGGTGCCGCTGGTCCGGTGCGAGTTCACGCCGACGCCCTCGAACCCGGCCGCGCGGCCGGTGGTGCGTCCTTTGCCGGTGGCCTTGACGCGCGGGACTGTCGACGTGACGCTCCGGTTCAACTACGGGCCGGTGACCGTGCGGCTGGACCGTGGCGGGGCGGCGCCTTGCGCGGTGCACAACATGGTCTCGCTGGTTTTGCAGCGGTTCTATGACCGGTCGCAGTGCTGGCGGCTGTCCAACTCCGCTCGCCTTGGTGTTCTTCAATGCGGGGACATCTACGAGGTGGAAAAGGGTGGGCCGGGGTACAAGTTCCCGGACGAGGTCTCGGGTTCGGAGACGTACCCGCGGGGGACGATCGCTATGGGGAACCAGGGGCCGGGGACCAACGGGTCGGAGTTCTTCATCGTGCACTCGTTCGCGAACATCCCGGCCAACTACTCGGTGATGGGGCGGGTGATCCGGGGGATGTCCGCTCTTGATCGGATGGTGGCGGACGGGATCATCCCGACCGACCCGGACGGGCCGCTGGACGGGGCGCCGGCGAAGCCGGTGAAGATTGAGCGAGCGACAGTCGGCTGGTAGATCACCCGAGTCCCTGCTGAAAGCCGCTCCTCGATGGACTTCTGCCCCGGTGGCGGAACCCAACTCTCGTCAATACCTCCCGACACATCCGCAACCTAAACCGACACACGATAAAAGGGCAACCGCTCGCGCCAGCCGTCTTGATCATTCACGAAACCCAGGAAGGCCGACCGCACCGCATCGATACTGTCCAAAACTGCCCTGAAATGCTGCCGTGGACCACCTTCTCTGAATTCCACGACGAACGAGTTCGAACGTACCCCCGCGGCGGTGCCGTACCCGACTTGCACATACCATCCAGGTCGTTTCTCGGCGATGAGATACCAATTCTCGTCACTCAGTTTGCGCAGCTCCAGCTCAATGACACCCTGGTCCGGGTTGACGATGTTTCGACCATCGGCCATCTCCAGCGCTATCCCAGAATTTTCCCCCGGAGGAAAAACCTCCCCAGCCTGCGGGTCGAAACAGGTAACACCATGACCCGAACTCAACCACAGAAGGAAATCGACCATCGTTCCCTGCGAAGGAAAATCCATCGAAACAATGACACATTCAGAGGTCCGATATAATGGCGCCGACCAAGGAGAATCATCGAGGTTTTCCTCTGTCAGATCCGGGAAGTTTTCGGTCAGTTCATCGAAGAAATTGTCCAACCTGTCGTTGTGCAACACGACACCAGAGCGCAGTTCCACCATCGCATGATACTTCCGGGCCGCCTCATCCGAAGAGATCGCCTGAGGCTCCCACCAGAACGCAAGATCAAAACTCATCCGACAATCCTCATTTGCTTGCACATGCACACAGCGGTCATCTCAGCCGAGAACAACGAATTCCACCAATCAGCGAGGCACCCAGGCGTAGAAGACACCTTCAAGCGTCAACCCATTGCGCAACGTGACAGAGTTTCCAGGCGTATTCAACCCTTGGTCGAAGATGCGTCAGCGGTGAGCTTCCCCCTTGGTTTCGACTCCATACCATTTCCCGTTCAACTCGACCGCACCGTCATATTTGCGGAGGGGAAAGCCTGGCACCGACGCCGGCACCTGCCCGCTGATAATGGGAGCACCGTCAAGCTGCAACTGGTCTAGTACCGTGCGCTCATCGAGCGCGCCATCTTGGCCAGGCGCACCATCACGCGGAGCGAACTTTCCGCCAGGCCGCCGCGGAACAGTGTTGACAACCGGTTTTCCCGCGCTTTTCGGCAAGTCGGCTGCTGCCTCTTCAAGAGACTTCACCGCCTGCTTGCCCATCTTCCCAGCGGCCGCCGCCCAGCCGACGAACGGTACCGCCGCCGCCGCGGACAGGCCTGCGTTCAGGCCGTCACCCTCGCCCAGGTACCACAGCGCGTTGGCACCGTCCGCCACCTCGCCGGCGATCGGGATGTATCCGACCAGGTCGAGCAGCTGGTGCCCCGCGTCCGCCCAGCTGTCCGCCGTCACCAGGCGCCACGCGACGCTGAGGCCGCTGAACGGGATCAAGTTCAACAGCCCGGTGACCTGCTCCTCGAAGCCCGGAGCCTGGACTGGACCGGACGGTGCCAGCTCCGAGACCGGTGCCTGGCCCACCGTCCGCACCACCGGCTCCTGCCCGGTCACCGCCTGCGTGATTTTCTGCGTGTTCGGGTCCCCGACCACCGTCTGCGCCACGCTGGAAGCCGGCAGGTTCGGCGACGACGACACCGGCGGCTTGATCCCGCCGTTGTTGCCGTAGACCGGCTGCGTCGCCGCCTTCGGGATGGGCAGTGGGTTGTGCTTGACCGCCGCCTGGCCCGCCGCCCGGTAGTCGATCGCCGGCGGACCACCGGCGCGACTGCCACCGTGGCCCGTGCCGGTTCCCGTGTCCGGCCGGCCACCGCCGCGGCCCGGCCCCGTTCCAGGCTTCGTACTCGTTCCGTTGCTCCAGTCGTCACCCACCAGGTCCCACGCCTTGAACGGGTCATATCCCTGGTTGGGTGGCGCGAGCTGAAGTTCCGGCCCGTTGTCCCCACGACTGACCGGGTGGGTCTCGGCGTACTTGCAGAGTTACTTGTTCTTTGACAGTTGCGTCATTCGGCCTACTTCCAACGGCGCTTTCGACGCGAAAAAGCCGGGTGCCACCCGGCACCCGGCTTCCCGAAACGACCGTCAGCGCTCGGTCGAAGGCGACACCAATTCGCTCGGCCCGCCGCTCGACTCCCCGGCCACCGCGGCCAGTTCCTCCCCCACCGACTCGCCGTTCTTCGGGCGGGCGTCCTTGGTCAGCAGCGACGCCACCGCGCCGATCAGGCACACCACGATCGCGAAGCCGAACGCCACCGCCAATCCCGACTGGAACGGGCCCGAAATCAGGTTAGGGAAGAAGCTCCGCCCCGTCAGGAACGACGCCTGGTCCGGCGGCAGGGACGACAGCTGACCGCCCAGCAACTGCTGGATCGGGTTGTACCCCAAGAACGCCGCGAACAGCACCGCCACCGCCGGGAGGTTGGCGATCTGGGCGGCCGACGACGCCGGAACGCCGTGCTCGATCAGGCCCGCGCTCATCGTCGACGGGAGGCTCGACGACAGGCCCGCGATGATCAAGCTGAAGAAGAAGCCGATCGACAGGACCATCGCCGCGTTCTGGAACGTGGTCATCATGCCCGCGCCCGAGCCGCGGGCGTCCGCCGGGAGGCTGTTCATCACCTCGGCGCGGTTCGGGGAGGCGAACATGCCCATGCCGATGCCGTTGATCAGCAGGATCGCCGCGAACGCCCAGTAGTCGAAGTTCACCGGCAGCAGGATCAGCAGCAGGAACGTCACCGCCGTGATGAGCAGGCCGCCCGAGGCGAGCAGGCGGCTGCCGATGCGGTCGGACAGCACGCCCGACGCCGGGGCCGAGACCAGGAAGCCGATCGTCATCGGGAGCATGTAGATGCCCGCCCACAACGGGGTCTGCTCGAACGTGTAGCCGTGCTGCGGGAGCCAGATGCCCTGCAGCCAGATGATCAGGATGAACTGCAGCCCGCCGCGGCCGAGGGACGCCGTCAGGTTGGCGACGTTGCCCCAGGTGAACGAGCGGATGCGGAACAGCGACAGGCGGAACAGCGGGTTGTCCACCTTCGACTCGATGACCACGAACGCCACCAGCACCGCGAGGCCGCCGATCAGGCAGGTCAGCACGAACGGGCTCCCCCAGCCGGTCGGGGACGAGCCGTAGGGCTGGATGCCGTAGGTGATGCCGATCAGCACCGCGATCAGGCCGACGGCGAAGGTGATGTTGCCCCACCAGTCCATCCGCGCGTGCTTGCGGACGCCGGTGTCGTGCAGCTTGAGGTACGCCCAGACCGTGCCGATCACGCCGAACGGCACCGACACCAGGAAGATCAGGTTCCAGTCGACCGGCGCGAGCACGCCGCCGACGACCAGGCCGAGGAACGAGCCCGCGATGGCCGCGACGCCGTTCATGCCGAGCGCGAGGCCGCGCTGGTTGGCCGGGAAGGCGTCGGTGAGGATCGCCGAGCTGTTCGCCATCAGGAAGGCGCCGCCGACGCCCTGCACGATCCGCCAGCCGATCAGCCACAACGCGGCCGCGTCGCCGTCGAACCAGGTGATGGCCAGCATGATCGACGACACCGTGAACACCGCGAAGCCGAGGTTGTACATCCTCGCGCGGCCGTACATGTCGCCGAGCCTGCCGAAGCTCACCACCAGCACCGCGGTGACCACGAGGAAGCCCATGATCATCCACAGAAGGTAGCTCGTGTTGGCCGGTTCCAGGGGGTTGATGCCGATGCCCTTGAAGATGTCGGGCAGCGCGATCAGCACGATCGAGGAGTTGATCGTGGCGATCAGCATGCCCAGCGTCGTGTTGGACAGCGCGATCCACTTGTACCGCGGCCCCAGTTCCGCGATCGAATACGTCCGGCGTTCCGCCACTGTGCAACCCTTCTGCTCGCAAAGTCCCTTAGCTAGGCTAAGCAAGTTGCTTGCGTATGGCAACCAACAGCGCGAAATGCATGGGAGAGCATGATCACAGCCGCTTGACTGTCCTTTAGGGACCCTTTACCAGAGGGCCCAGAACGGCCACGCCGTCCTCGATCTCCGACGCCGTCCGCGCCGCATACCCCAGCACCAGGCCCGGCCGCCCCGGGAGCTGCCGGTGCCACGACAGCGGCTGGACCTTCACCCCCTCCGCCAGCGCGGCCGCCGCCACCGCGACGTCGTCCACGTCAGCGTCGAACGTCACCGTCAGGTGCAGGCCGGCGGCTGCGCCGTGGACCACCGCCGAGGGCAGCGACGCCGACAGCGCCCGGATCATCGCGTCCCGCCGGCGCCGGTGCCGCCCTCGCACCACCCGCAGCTGCCGCTCCAGCTCGCCCGTCTCCATCAAGCGCGCCAGGACCAGCTGGGCCAGCACCGGATTGCCCAGGTCAGCGAACCGCTTCGCCGCCACGAGATCGGCGGAGAACCGCGGCGGCGCCACCAGCCAGCCCACGCGCAACGCCGGTGCCAGCAGCTTCGACACGCTGCCCATGTAGCAGACCTCCGGCACCATCGACCGGACCGCGGGCACCGGCGCCCGGTCGTAGCGGTGCTCGGCGTCGTAGTCGTCTTCGAGCACGATGCCGCCGGAAGACGCCCAGCGCATCAGCTCACGACGGCGCTCGCCGCCCAGCACCACGCCCATCGGGAACTGGTGCGCCGGTGTCAGCAGCACCGCCGGCGCCGTCAACGCCGAGACGCGCAGGCCGTCGTCGTCGACCGGCACCGGCGGGGTCGCCAGGCCGCAGTGGTGCAGGTGCTGCCGCGCCCCCAGCGAACTCGGGTCCTCGACGGCCACCGAAGTCACGCCGTGCTGCCGCAGCACCTCGCCGACCAGCGTCAACGCCTGCGCGACCCCGGCCACCACGATGATCTCGCCCGGATCGACGCGGATCCCGCGGTTGCGGGCCAGCCAGCGCGACACCGCCAGCCGCATCGACGGCGCGCCGCGCGGGTCGCCGTAGCCGAAGTGGGACGGCTCCAGCTCGTCCAGCACCGCCCGCTCCGCCCGCAGCCACGCCGCCCGAGGGAACGCCGTCAGATCCGGGACGCCGGGGCTGAGGTCGATCCGGGCCGGGGTCGCGCGGACCGCGTCGAACACCTCCACGCCCGGCGAAGCCGTGATCACGTCCGAAGAGCGCCGGTCCGGCGAAGGGGACGGCGGCAGCACGGGCGCGGCGACGATGACCGTGCCCGCCCGGCCGCGGCCCGCGGCGTGGCCGTCGTCGATCAGCCGCTGGTAGGCCTCGGTGACCACGCCCCGCGACACGCGCAGCTCGGCGGCCAGCACCCGGGACGCGGGCAGCCGTCCGCCCACCGGCAACCGGCCGTCGGCGACCGCGGAACGCAGCTGCCCGGCGAGCCAGTCCGCGAGCCCGCCCGGTGGCGCCGACCGGACGTCCAGCTGGAGGAAGTCCGAGCCTATGGACCCCTCCGAGGGCGCTGTTTTGGCTCTGTCCATCGGGCCATTGTCGCAGCACGCTGGACGCATGGACACCGTTTACGTGCACGGATACACCGAACCCGAAGCCCGCCGCCTCGGCGACCAGGCCGACACCCTCGCCGACCTCCTGCACGCCGGGACGGCCTACCCCGCCGGCAGCCGCGTGCTCGAAGCCGGCTGCGGGGTCGGCGCCCAGACCGTCCACCTCGCGGCCCGCAGCCCGGACGCGCACCTGACCGCGGTCGACGTCTCCGCGGCGTCCCTGCGCCAGGCCCGGGCCCGGGTCGAGGGCGTCGACTTCCGGCAGGCCGACCTGTTCGGCCTCGACGGCGAGTACGACCACGTCTTCGTCTGCTTCGTCCTCGAACACCTGCCGGAGCCGGAGAAGGCCCTCGCGCACCTGAAGACGCTGCTGCGCCCCGGCGGCACGATCACCGTGATCGAGGGCGACCACGGTTCGGCGTTCTTCCACCCGCGCAGCGAGCACGCCCAGGCCGCCGTCGACTGCCTGATCCGGCTCCAGGCCGACGCCGGCGGCGACGGGCTCATCGGCCGCCGCCTCCACCCGCTGCTGACCGGCGCCGGGTTCGGGGACGTCATGGTCGAACCGCGGACGGTCTACGCCGACGCGTCCCGGCCCGGCCTGGTCACCGGGTTCACGCGCGACACGTTCACCGCGATGGTCGACGGCGTCGGCGAAACGGCCGTCGGCCGCGGGCTGATCACGCAGAACCGCTGGGACCAGGGCATCGCCGACCTGCACCGGACGACCCGTGACGACGGCACCTTCCACTACACGTTCTTCAAGGCCACCGGGAGCAGGCCGTGAAGCCCCGGGCCCGGCTCGCGGGCAGCACCGACGTCGTCGACCGCGACCTCCAGCGGCTCGAAGCCGACCTGGCCGCCCGCGAACCCGATCACCGCGCGCCGCGCTCCAGGGCCGTCAGGTGGTTCCGGACCCGGATCGCGCCGGGCACGCATTCCCCGGCGTAACAGGCCAGCGCCCGCTCCCACTGCGAGCGGGCGGCCTCCGGGTCACCGAGTCCGCTGTGGACTTCGCCGAGCCCGCAGTGGGCCCGGCCCTGCTCCGGACGGCAGCCCGTTTCCTTCGCCACGGCCAGGGCTTCCCGGTGGTACCGCAGCGCGTCCGCGGTGGCGCCGCGCGCGGCGGAGAGGCTGCCGAGGCTGTTGAGGACGCGGGATTCCACGCCCCGATCGCCGCATTCGCGGGCCAGGCTCAGTGCTTCTTCGAGGTGCTGGGCCGCTTCCGCGTGCCGTCCCTGCGCCAGCCGGACGTCGCCCAGGTGCTTCAGCGAGATGCTGCGGTTGGGCGGGCTTCCCGTCTCCTGCGCGATTTCCAGGGCCCGCTCCAGGTGTTCCGCGGCTTCGGCGTACCGGCCGCGGGCGTGCTCGATGTCGCCGAGGATGCTCAAGGCGTACCCCTCGCTCACCCGGACGCCCATCGCACGCAGGTGCGTCAGCCCTTCCTCCAGGGCCTGGACGGCTTCGTCGTGCCGGCCCAGCGCCGACAGCGCGTCGCCCAGGTTGACCAGCGCGTAGCCCTCGCTGGTGCGGTCGGCGATGTCACGCGCCAGGGCGAGGGCCTCTTCCAGGTAGCCGATCGCTTCGCCGTAGCGGCCGATGCCGCGGCTGGAACAGCCGAGCACCACCAGGACCAGGCCTTCGCTGGTGCGGTCGCCCGTCTTCCGCGCCAGGGCGAGGGCCTCGGTCGAGTACCGGATCCCGTCGGCGAACCGGCCCAGCGCGCGGCACACCAGCCCCAGGGTGTTGACCGAGTGGATTTCGGTGCGCCAGTCGCCGGTTTCCCGGGCCAGGACGAGCGCCTCCTCCAGGTACCGCAGGGCCTCCGGCGACCGGCCGACCCGCCAGTGGCCCAGCGCGATCAGGATGAGCGGCTCGGCCTCGGCCGCCCGGTCGCCGGTGTGGTGGGCCAGCGCCGACGCGTGCGTGTGCAGCACCAGCGCTTCCTCGTGGTAGCCGCCGACGTCGAGGTAGTGCCACAGGATCCCGGACAGCAGCCGCAGGTGCTCGGGCCAGCCGTGCCGGGTGGCGTGCGCGGCGACCGCCAGCAGGTTCCGCCGCTCGGCCTCCAGCCACGCCGGCGCGTCGAGCACCTTGATCTCCGGGTCGGGCACGCGCGGCCGCAGGTGCCGTTCCTGCGGCAGGACGACGTCCATCGCCTGCCCGGCCGAAGTGACGTAGAAGTCGAACAGCCGCTGCTGCGCCTCGTGGCTCTCCTCGGCGTCCTCCGCTGCGAGCTCGGCCGCGTAGACGCGCAGCAGGTCGTGCAGCTGGACCCGGTCGTCACTGGTCTGCTGCACGAGGTGGGCGCGCACCAGGGTGCCGGCCAGCCTTTCGGCCTCCGGCAGGGGGACGCCGGCGAGCGCGGCCAGCGCGGGCGGTGTCAAGTCGCGGCCCGGGTGCAGGCCGCAGAGCCGGAACACGCGCGCCGCGTCGGGCGCGAGGTTGCGGTAGGACCACGAGAACACCGCGCGGACCGCGGTCAGTTCGTCACCGCCGCCATCGAGCAGGTCGAGCCGGCGCCGTTCGTCGGCCAGCTCGGCCGCGAGCGCGGCGAGCCGCTCCCCCGGCCGGCTCAGCGCCAGCTCCGCGACCAGCCGCAGCGCCAGCGGCAACCGGGCCGCGTACCCGATCAGGGCCGCGGTGGCCTCCGGTTCGTCGTCGACGCGCCGGCCGAGCAGCGCCCGCAGCAGATCACGCGCCTCGGCCTCGGTGAGCAGGTCGACGAGCACGCGGCGGGCGCCGTGACGGGCGACCAGCCCGGGCAGCGCGTCCCGGCTGGTCACCAGCACCAGGCAGGTCGGCGAGCCGGGCAGCAGCGGGCGGACCTGCCCGACCGCGTTGGCGTTGTCCAGCACCAGCAGCATCCGCCGCCCGGTGAGCGCGGTCCGGAACTTCGCGGCGCGCTCGTCCGGCTCGGCGGGGATGTCCGCGCCGTCGACGCCGAGGGCACGCAGGAACCCCGACAGCGCGTCGCCCGGGTCCACCGGCCGGACCGTGCCGTAGCCGTGCAGGTCGAGGTAGAGCTGGCCGTCCGGGAACTCCGCGGGCACGCGCTGCGCCCAGCGGACCGCGAGCGCGGTCTTGCCGACCCCGCCGGTGCCGGAGAGGACGGCGATGCGCGCGCCGGTGTCGCCTTCGTCGCGCCGCAGCAGCGCGTCCAGCTCGGCCAGCTGCGCGGCCCGGCCGCGAAACCCGGGGACGTCGGCGGGCAGCTGGGCCGGCACCCGCGCGGGCGGCTCCGGAGCGGCGAAGTCCTGGCGCAGCACCTGCTGCTGAGCCGCCCGCAGCTCGGGACCGGGTTCCAGGCCGAGCTCATCGGCCAGGCGCCGGCGCACTTCGTCGAAGACATCCAGCGCGGCGGCCTGGCGCCCGGATGCGGCGAGCGCCAGCACCAGCTTGGCGTGCGCGGACTCGTTCAGCGGCTCCTCCGCGGTCAGCACCCGCAGCTGCACCGCCGCGTCCTCGGGGTCGGCGTCCGCGGCGTAGGCCAGCACGGCCTTCGCGCGCCGCATCGACAGCGCGAGCCGGGCGGGGTGCTGGCGCAGCCGTTCGACGTCGGCGAGCGCCGGGCCGCGCCAGAGTTCCAGGGCCTCCTTGTGGGCGTCCCGTTCCAGCAGCGCTTCGAAACGCAGCAGGTCGAGCTCGTCCTCGCCGACGGCCAGCCGGTAGCCGCCCTTGTCCGTGGCGATGAGGTCGGCCGGCCGCAGCGCCCGCCGCAGCCGGGCGACGTAGGTGTGGAGCAGCTCCAGGCACGACGACGGCGGCTCGTCCCAGATGACGTCGACGAGGTCCTCGCGCCGGACTGTCCGGTTCGGCTGCAGGGCCAGCAGCGCCAGCAGGAGGCGCTGCTTCTCCGCGCCGATCTCCACGGCCTCGGCGCCGCGCGTCACCGTCAACGGGCCCAGGACGCCGAGCCGCACGGGTTCCGGCGGGGCTTCGGCCAGCGCCTCCCGCAGCTTGCGGGCCGTCTCCGGCCGGGGCCGCCGGACGCTGCCGAGCTCGGCGTTGCGCACCGCGCGCAGGCTCAGTCCCGCACGCTCGGCGAGCTGGGCCTGGGTGAGACCGGCGAGCACACGCCGGTCGCGCAGCCATCCGGCGAACGACGGACCTTCGTCCACAGGCGTCCTCTCCTGCGTCCCCCGAGCGGAACGTACCTCTCCAGCATCACGATCGTGCCGCCCGAGATGTACCACCGATCGGCGAAGATAACCGTTTCCGCAGGTACGGACCGTGACGGCGGCGCGGAGCGGGAGTACAGGCGCTCGTCCACCGCGCTTTCCTAGGCTTCTCGCGTCCGATGGTGGCGAGGGGTTGGCGGAGCAGCCGTCGAGTGGGGTACGACGGCTGCACCCGCTCCTTCTAGACGCCGAAGCGTTCGAGCAGGGCCCGCACGGCGGCCGGGTCCTCGACGTGGGCGTTGTGCCCGAGACCGGCGAGCGTGACGGCGCCGGGATCGAGCGCCCGCAGCTGCTCCGGACGGCTCATCGGGTCGTTTTCCCCCGCGGCGAGCACGACCGGGCAGCGCGCCCCGGCCAACAGGGCCGGCATGTCCGGCGCGCCGAGGCCGAACGCGGCCGGGTCCATCGCGAGGCGCCAACCTCCCTCGGTCTCGCGAAGCCCGGCCGGGTCGGCCGGCGCGATCCCGAGCAGCCCGGACACCTTCAGGTACGCCTGATCGGCCTCCTCCTGCGTCGCGAACACCCGCGGCGGCCGGGCCGCGAACGACGCCGCGCGGTTGAGGTCGTCCTGGCTCCACTCGACCTTGACGCCGAGGGCCAGCACGCCGGCCACCTCGACGTCGTGGCGATCGGACGCCAGTTCCAGCGCGAGCACCCCGCCGAGTGAGTGCCCGGCGACGATCAGCGGCCCGCCGTCCGGCAGCGCTCGCGCCACCGCTTCGGCGAGCGTGGCGAAGCTGTAGTGCGGCAGGGGTGCGGACGGGCCGTGGCCGGGCAGGTCGGGCACCAGGACGCGCCGGTCGAGCTGGACGGCGAGGTGGTTCCAGACGGCGCCGGTCGCGCCGAGGCCGTGCAGCAGGAGGACGGCCGGTTCGCCCTTGCCGCCGATGCGCATGTTGAGCGTGTCCATCCGCGCAGCCTCCCAAATTGTCGGTGCCCGCGGCTAGGGTCGGCCCGTGACGATCACCGATCCGGACACCTACGTGCGAGGGGTCCCGTATGACGAGCTGGCGCGGCTGCGGCGCGCCGGCCCGGTGGTGCGCGTCGACGACTTCTGGGCCGTGCTCGGGCACGCCGAGGTGCGGCGGGTGCTGCGCGACCCGGGAGTGTTCTCCTCGCAGCTGGGCGGGACGCAGATCCGGGACGCGGCCGACCTCGCGTACGTGCGCCGGATGATGCTGAACATGGACCCGCCGGAGCACGGCCGGCTGCGCGGGCTGCTCACCAAGGCGTTCACCCCGCGGGCGATCGCGAAGCTGACGTCGCAGATCGAGGCCTGGGCGCGGGACCTCGTCGACGCCGTCGCCTCCGACGGCCGGTGTGACTTCGCGCAGGTGGCGGCCGATCTCCCGCTGCTGACGCTGGCCGAGGTGTTCGGCGTGCCGGAGCAGGACCGGCGGCTGATGTACGACTGGAGCAACCGCGTGATCGGCTACCAGGACGCCGAGTACGCGGTGAGCTCGACGGTATCCGCAGCCGAGGTGAGCGAGCTGGCCCGGGCCGCGCTCGCCGTCCGGCCGTCGCCGGGGCCGGACGGGTCGATGCCCGACCCGCGGACGCGCGCGGGCATGCCGGATCTCTACGCGTACGCGAACGCTTTGGGCGAGTACAAGCGTGCCCACCCGGGTGACGACGTGATGAGCAACCTGATGCAGCACGTCGCGGACGACGGCGGCCGCGTCTCGCTCGCCGAGTTCGAGAACCTGTTCTGGCTCTTTTCCGTGGCGGGCAACGAAACCCTCCGCAACGGCCTGCCGGGCGGGCTGCTCGCGCTGCTCTCGCACCCCGCGCAATACCGCCGGCTGCTGGCCGACCGCTCGCTGCTGCCCTCGGCGGTCGAAGAGATGCTGCGGTGGTGGACGCCGGTCATGCACTTCCGGCGCACGGCCGTCACCGGCGTCCGGTTGTCCGATGTGGACATTGCCGCCGGGGACAAGGTGGTGGTCTGGTTCTCGGCGGCCAACCGGGATCCCGCGGTGTTCCCGGAGCCGGACACGTTCGACATCGGCCGGACCCCGAACGACCACCTGACCTTCGGCCACGGCCCGCACTTCTGCCTCGGCGCGCACCTCGCGCGGGTGCAGCTGCGGGCGATGTTCGACGCGGTGCTCGACCGGCTCGGCCAGGTTTCCCTGGCGGGCGACCCGGTGCGGCTGCGCTCGAACTTCCAGAACGGCCTCAAGTCGCTGCCGATCCGGTGGGCCGTCTGATGGAGATCCGGGAGCTGCGGGCGTTCGTCGCGGTCGTCGAGGCGGGCGCGATGTCGAAGGCGGCCCGGCAGCTGCACGTGAGCCAGCCGGCGCTGTCCCAGACGATCACGGCCCTCGAACGGCGGCTCGGCGTCCGGCTGCTGGTGCGCACCAGCACCGGCGTGCAGGTCACCGACGCCGGGACGACGCTGCTCGGCGAGGCCCGCGCGGTGCTGGCGCGCCACGACCAGGCGCTGGCCGCGATGGCCCGGCACACCGCGGACGGCGGCGGCGTGCTGCGCGTCGGCGTCCCGCTGGAACTGCCGCCGGAGCTGCTGCCGGCGGCGCTCGCGCGGCTGCCGGACACGCGGGTGCAGGCGCGGCACCTGTCGTCGGTGGCGCAGGTGGCGGCGCTGCGGGCCGGCGAGCTGGACGTCGGGCTGGTCCGCGAGCGTCCGCCCGGGCCCGATCTGGACGCGACGCTCGTGGTGACCGAGGACGTCGGTGTCCTGCTGGCCACCGAGGTCGCCGAGAAGCTGGGTTCACCGGTCCGGCTGGAGGACCTGGCCGGGCTGGAGTGGTTCGCCTTCCCGCGTGCGGGCAGCCCGGCCTGGTACGACGAGCTGGCCGCGATCCTGCGCAGTCACGGCCTCGACGTCGGGCCGGAGGTGCCGGAGGAGCAGCGGCTGATCGTCGAATTGAAGATCCCGGCGGTCAGCGCGGGCGGGGCGTACGCGTTCGCGCCGCCCGAGTGGCCCTACCCGCTGCCGGACACGGTCCGGTGGGTGCCGCTGGCCGGCACGCCGATCGTCCGGCGGACCTGGGCCGTGTGGCCGGCGGCGTCGCGACGGCGGGACGTCGCCGAGTTCGTCGCGGCGCTGGAAGACCATCGGCGGAACGGATCGGAGGTATAAGGAGGGCCGAACACGCAGCCGGAAGTCCTTCCGGGTGGTCTCGCTTGAACTCTGCGACCGGGGAAACACCCGGGTTGCGGAGGAGCTGAACGATGACTGCAGAACTGTCCGGGTCGGCGGCACTGGTGACCGGCGCCACGAGCGGCATCGGCCGCGCGACGGCGGCGGCGCTGGCCGGGCTCGGCGCGCACGTGGTGCTGTCCGGCCGGGACGCCGGGCGCGGCGCCGAGGCCGTCGAGACCATCCGCGCGGCGGGCGGGAAGGCCGACTTCGTCGCGGCCGACCTCGTCGACGCCGCGTCGGCGCGGGCGCTGGCGGACCGGGCGCGGGAGCTGGCCGGGCCGATCGACGTGCTGGTCAACAACGCCGGGATCTTCCCGACCGGACCGACCGGAACCTTCGCGGAGGCGGACTTCGACGCGGTCTTCACGACGAACGTGAAGGTGCCGTTCTTCCTCGTCGCCGCGCTGGGGCCGGAGATGGCGGCACGCGGCCACGGCGCGATCGTGAACGTGTCCACGATGGTCGCGGTGCGCGGCATGGCGGGCATGGCGGTGTACGGCGCGTCGAAGTCGGCGATCGAGCTGATGACGAAGGCGTGGGCGGCGGAGTTCGGGCCGTCGGGCGTGCGCGTCAACGCGGTCAGCCCGGGCCCGACCCGCACCGAAGGAACGGCGGTCTTCGGCGACGGCCTGGACGAGCTGGCGGCCGCGGGCCCGGCCGGGCGCGTGGCGTCCCCGGAGGAGATCGCGGCGGCGATCGCGTTCCTGGCAGCGGGCGATGCGAGCTTCGTCCAGGGCGCGATCCTCCCGGTGGACGGCGGCCGGCTGGCGGTGTGAGTCCGGCGGGGCGGCGTCACCTCAGGAAGGTGACGCCGTCCTGGGGTCGCTCGTCCACCGTCAGCGAGAAGACGTCCGGCCGCGCGTAGTGGCCCGACACGTCGAGGCTGTGCCGCGCGGCCACGATCTCGGCCAGGTCGATCTCCGCCGTGATCAGGCCTTCGGTGCCGCGCAACGGGCCCGCCAGCACGTCCCCCAGCGGGCCGACGATCACGCTGCCGCCGCGGAACGGGTCGTCGCCCGTGGTTTCGTACGGGCACGCCGAAACCACGAAACACCGGCCCTCGTCGGCGATGTGGCGCATCGACGCCTGCCAGACGTCGCGATCGTCCGCCGTCGGGGCGCACCAGATGTCGACGCCCTTCGCGTACATCGCGGCCCGCAGCAGGGGCATGTGGTTCTCCCAGCAGATCGCCGCGCCGGCGCGGCCGGCCGCCGTCGGGACGACCGGGAGCATCGAGCCGTCGCCGCGGCCCCAGACCAGGCGTTCGCGGGCGGTCGGGACCAGCTTGCGGTGCCGGGCCACCAGGCCGAGTGCCGGGTCGAGGAAAACGACCGTGCTGTACAGCGTCGAGCCGCCGCGCTCGATGACGCCCACGACCAGGCTCGCGCCGGTCCGCGCCGCGAGCCCGGCCAGCTCGGCGACTTCGGGGCCGGGCACCGTCACGGCCGCGTGGAAGTACTCCACGAACGGCGTCCGGCCCGGATAGCCGCCGAGCACGGCCTCGGGCAGTACGACCAGGTCGGCGCCCCGGATCTCGTCCTCGAACGCCAGGACCCGCTCGAGCGGGACGCCGGTCGCGATCTGCAGCGCGGCGACGACCGTCATCCGCGGACCGGCCACGGGACCACGGCCGACGTCCGCCGCTGGTAGTCGGCGTATTCGGGGTACCGCGACTTCGTGATGCTCTCGGTGAACCGCGTCGAGCCCACGAACAGCAGCGTCAGCAGGACCGCACCGAGGACTGTCCACTGCAGACCGCCGGCGACGACGCCGAACGCGGCGATCGCCCACCACTGCGCCTGCTCGAAGAAGAAGTTCGGGTGCCGCGAGTAGCGGAACAGCCCGGCCTGCAGGAACCGCGTCGGCGCCCGCCCGGCGTGCTTCTCGCGGTGGAACGCCCACTGCTGCTGGTCGGCGACCGTCTCCCCGACCAGGAAGGCGGCGAAGATCAGCGCGACGACGACGTCCGCGACCCCGAAGCCGCCGGGGTGCTCCAGCGCGGTCAGCGCGGGGAGCGTGATCAGCAGCAGGATCACGTTCTGGTAGAGCGAGATGAAGAAGAAATTGAACAGCTGGAACTGCCACGACGCCATCCGCTCGCGCAGCACGGCCCACCGGTAGTCCTCACCGCCGGGCGCGTACCCGCCCTTGCGGGCGAAGTTGAAGGTCAGCCGCGCGCCCCACAGCGCGACCAGCGCGAACATCACGTCGAGCCGCGCGTCGGCGAACCCGGCGAAACCGGCGAAGATCCCCACGTAGGCCACCGGCACGATCGACCAGATCCGGTCGACCCAGGAGTATTCCCTGGTCAGCACAGAGGCCACCCAGGTACCGAGCGTCACCCCGGCGAAGACGTACAGGCACACCCGCAGCGCGTCCATGTGCTCACTTTAGGACCTAGGATCGGCGTTGTGCCGTACTCCTTCCTCAGCCACCTCGAGTGCTCGCGGACCGGCGACTGCCTGGACGCCGACGCCGTCCAGGGCCTGTCCCCGGCGGGCGCGCCGCTGCTCGCGCGCTACGACCTCGACGGGGTCCGCGAAGCCGTGACGCCGAAGGAGATCGCCGGGCGCGAGCCGACGCTGTGGCGCTACCACGAGGTGCTGCCGGTGCGCTCGGCCGAGCACGTCGTCAGCCTCGGCGAAGGCATGACGCCGTTGCTGCGCCTGCCGCGCTACGGCCGTGAGCTGGGGCTGTCACGCTTGTGGATGAAGGACGAAGGCCTGGTCCCGACCGGCACGTTCAAGGCGCGCGGCGCGGCGGTCGGCGTCTCGCGGGCGGCCGAGCTGGGGGTGCACGGGATCGCGATGCCGACGAACGGCAACGCCGGCGCGGCGTGGGCGTTGTACGCGGCGCGCGCGGGAATGTCGAGCCTGGTCGCGATGCCGGACGACGCCCCGGTGATCACCATGCGCGAGTGCGTCGCGGCGGGCGCCGAGCTGTACCGGGTGGACGGTCTCATCGGCGACGCGGGCAAGCTCGTCGCCGCGGCCGTCGGGCGGCGGCCCGGCGTGCAGGACGTCTCGACGCTGAAGGAGCCGTACCGCATCGAGGGCAAGAAGACGATGGGGTACGAGATCGCCGAGCAGTTCGGCTGGCGGTTGCCCGACGTCATCCTGTACCCCACCGGCGGCGGCGTCGGCATCATCGGGATCTACAAGGCACTGCTGGAAATGCGGGAGCTGGGCTGGGTTTCCGGGCCGCTGCCCCGGCTCGTCGCCGTCCAGGCCACCGGGTGCGCGCCGATCGTCACGGCGTTTTCGCGCGGTGAACGCGAAAGCACGCCGTTCCCGGACGCCCGCACGGTCGCCTTCGGCATCACGGTCCCCAAGGCGCTGGGCGACTTCCTGGTGCTCGACGCCGTGTACGCGACCGGCGGCACCGCGATCGCCGTCACCGACGAGGAGCTTCTCAAGGCGCAACGGGACCTGACGTCGTACGAAGGCACCTTCGTCTGCCCGGAGGGCGGAGCGTGCTTCGCCGCGCTGAGGCACCTACGCGAGTCGGGGTGGCTCGAGGGCGGCGAAGACGTCGTCGTGCTCAACACCGGCGCCGGGATCAAGTACCCGGAGACGGTGCCTCTGGACGTCCCGCTCCTGTCGACGACCGACGCGATTCCTTAAAGGACCGACCGCACGGTCTCGGGATCGCGGGCGACGACCGTCGTGCCGTCGTCGGCCGTGATGATCGGCCGCTGGATCAGCTTCGGGTGCGCGGCGAGCGCGTCGATCCACTTCGGCCGGTCCGCGGGCGTGCGGCCCCAGGTCTTGAGGCCGAGTTCCTTCGCGACGGGCTCGGCGGTGCGCGTGATGTCCCACGGCTCCAGGCCGAGGCGCTTCAGGACGGCTTCGAGCTCGGCGGCCGTCGGCGGGTCCTCGAGGTAGCGGCGCACGGTGTATTGGGCGCCGGCCTCGTCGAGCATCGACACGGCGGACCGGCACTTCGAGCAGGCCGGGTTGATCCAGATCTCCACGGCGGCAGCTTACCGCCCTGGTTTTGGAGCACGTGCTCTGTTAAAGTCTCGGCATGCCCCGCCCCCGCGTCCACGACCTCGACGCGCTGCTCGACGTCGCCGAGCGGCTCGTCGCCTCCTCGACGGAGGTGACGGTCCGTGGCCTGGCGGCGGCCGCGGGCGTCCCGAACGGGACGATTTACCACGCTTTCGGGTCGCTCAGTGCGGTGAAGGCTCAGGTCTGGCTACGCGCGGCCACGGCGTTCCTCGACCTGCAGACGTCCCGGGTGGATCAGGCTCCTTCGCCGGTGGAGGCGGTCGTCGCGGCCGCGGACACGCCGGCGGAGTTCGCGCTGCTGCGCCCCGACGGCGCGCGGATGCTGTTGTCGGTGCGCGGCGACCGGCTGTTCGGGCCGGAGCTGCCCGACGAGCTGGCGGAGGCCCTGCACGCGGTGGACAAGCGCCTGGTCGCGCTGCTGGTGCGGCTGGCCCGGCAGCTGTGGGACCGCGGGGACGGACGGGCCGTCGACGTGATCACGACGTGCGTCGTCGACCTGCCGACGGCGTTCTTCCGGCGTGACATCACCGATCAACTGGTGCGGGACAGGCTGGCCGCCGCGGTGCGGGCCGTGCTGACCGTGCCCCCTCGAGAAAAGGACCGACCGTGACCGTTTCCGTACTCGACCTGGGCGCCGACGAAAACCGGTTCTCGCCGGACTGGCTCCAGCGCATCCATTCCTATTTGGACGGTGTCGAAGGTCCTTTGGTGACGACCGGCAGCGGCAAGTTCTATTCGAACGGCCTGGACCTCGAATGGCTGACGGCGAACGGTGACCGGGCGGCGGAGTACGTCGCGGAGGTCCAAGAGCTGTTCGCGCGGGTCTTGACCCTGCCGGTGCCGACGGTGGCGGCGATCAACGGCCACGCGTTCGGCGCGGGCGCAATGCTGGCGATGGCCCACGACTTCCGCGTGATGCGCAGCGACCGGGGTTACTTCTGCTTCCCGGAGGCGGACATCAACATCCCGTTCACCCCGGGCATGGCGGCGCTGATCCAGGGAAAGCTGACCCCCGCGGCGGCCATCGCCTCGATGACGACGGCCCGACGCTTCGGCGGCTCGGCGGCGGCGGAGATCGGTTTGGTGGACGAGGTCGCGGCCGAGGGCGACGTGCTGAAGGTGGCCCAGGAGCGAGTGGAGGAACTGGCGGGCAAGGACCGCGGAACGCTGGGCGCAATCAAGGCAACGATGTTCGCCCCGGCCGTGGCGGCTCTGCGGACGGCGGGGTAGGCCTCCGGCCCCCGGTATCCAGCTTACCGGGGACCACCGACAGTTTCGGCCGACCGGCGGAGCAAGCCGCGGCGAGCTGCGGCTGGCGGCGGAGCGAGCGGCAACTCCCGCCATCCCGCGCCCTTTACTCTCCCACCGCCGCCAGCCGCCCCCGCAAGTGGACCCACGGCGGCGAGGCAAGCTGCGGCGGCGGGCCGAACGAGCTAGTGCGCCGCGGCGAAGCCGACCGCGGCGGCGCAAGCCGCGGAGCGGCGGAAGCCGAGCCGCGCGAAGCGAGCGGCAACGCAAGCCGCGGAGCGGCGGAAGCCGAGCCGCGCGAAGCGAGCGGCAACGCCCGCCACCCCGAGCCCCTTACCCCTCCACCTCCGCCAGCCGCCCCCGCAGATGGACCCGCTCCGGCTCCGTCCCCGCCAGCTCCAAAGCCTCCCGATACGCCGCAGCCGCCTCCTCGGCCCGCCCCAGCCGGCTCAGCAAATCCCCTCGCGCCGCCGGAAACGGGCTGTACCCCCGCAACCTCGGCTCCCCCGCCAGGCCCTCCAACAACGCCAGCCCTGCCTCCGGGCCGTCCCTCATCGCCACCGCCACCGCTCGGTTCAGGTCCACCACCGGCGACGGTGCCAGCCTGCCCAGCACGTCGTACAGCGCCACGATCTGCGGCCAGTCCGTGCTCGCCACGTCCGCCGCCTCGTCGTGGAGGGCCGCTATCGCCGCCTGGACTCCGTACCAGCCCGGCGGGCCTCCCGTCAGCGCCTTCTCCACCAGTTCCGTTCCCTCGGCGATCATCGAGCGGTCCCAGCGGGTGCGGTCCTGGTCGTCCAGCAACACGAGGTCGCCGTCCGGGCCCGTTCGGGCCTCCCGGCGGGCGTGGATCAGCACCATCAGCGCCAGCAGGCCCGTGACCTCCCGCTCCCCCGGCAGCAACCGCCGGAGGATGCGGGCCAGGCGGATGGCCTCCTCCGCCAGGTCGAGCCTCTGGAGGTCCGGGCCCGAACTGGCCGCGTAGCCCTCCGTGAAGATCGAGTACACCACCTGGAGCACGCCCGGCAGCCGGCTGGGCAGTTCGGGAGCGTCCGGGACGCGGAACGGGATCCGCAGCGTGCGGATCCGGTTCTTCGCCCGGACGATCCTCTTGCCCATCGTCGCGCTCGGCACCAGGAACGCGCGCGCCACCTCCGGGGTCGTCAGCCCAGCAAGGCAGCGCAACGTCAGCGCCGCCCGGTCCTCCGCCGGCAACGCCGGGTGCGCGCACGTGAAGAACAACTGGAGCCGCTCGTCCGGCAAGCCACCCGACGGCGAGGGCGGGGCGGGCGCCGTGCGCTCGGCCTCGACCTGCATCTCCGCGAGCCGGGCCGCGTAGGCCTGGTCGCGGCGCAGGCGGTCGACCGCCTTGCGCCTGGCCGTCGTCATCAGCCAGGCGCCCGGCTTCGGCGGCACGCCCTCGGCCGGCCAGTGCACCAGCGCCGCCTCGATCGCCTCCGACGTCACCTCCTCGGCGAGGTCGAGGTCGCCGAACCGGCGGGCGAGCGCGGCCAGCAGCAGCCCGCGCTCCTCCCGGAACACCGCCTCGAGGGTGAGCCGGGGCGCCTCGCCCGCCACCGCCGTCAGCCCTCGTAACCGGCGAGCGGCCGGACCACGATCGACCCGCCGTCGCGGGATCCCGGGCAGCGCGCCGCCCAGTCGAGCGCGACGTCGAGGTCCGGCACGTCGACGACGAAGTAGCCGCCGAGCACCTCGCGGGACTCGGCGAACGGGCCGTCGGTGACCAGCCGCTCGCCGCGTTCGTCGACCCGGACCGTGGCCGCCGTCGTGAAGTCGGCGACCGAATCGCCGCCCACGTGGACGCCGGCTTCCTTCAGGGACTTGTCGAACAGCATCCAGTCGTCCGGCGTGCTGCAGCCGGTGGGCGCGCCGTCGGCGTCGAGAGCGGCGTTGATCAGCATCAGGTACTTCACGGTTCCTCCTGTGGCTCGGTTGCCGTACGCCAGCACTACGAACGACGGCCGGCCCGTTGGACACCCCTGCGCCGGAATTTTCTCATGTCAAGAAACTTTGACACGATGTCTGATTTGTTTTACCTTGGCGAGGTGACCCACGAAGAGAAGAACGCCTGGATCCTCGGGATCGCCGCGGTGGTGAGCTACGCGGTGTACCTCGTGCTGGTCCTCGGCCGGGCCGGCGGGCGGCCGCTGACCGAGGTCCCGTACGTCGCGGCGCTGCTCTGGACGGTCGGCACGTCCATCGTCGCGACGATCGTGCTGAGCATCGTCGTCGCGATCGTGTCGAAGGACGGCGCGAAGGATCAGCGCGACGTCGAAATCGGCCGGCTGGGCGAGCACGTCGGCCACTCGTTCGTCGTCATCGGCGCCGTCGCCGCGCTGCTGCTGGCGATGGCCGAGGCGCCGCACTTCTGGATCGCCAACGTCATCTACCTGGCCTTCGTCCTGTCGGCGGTCCTCGGGTCGATCACCCGGATCTTCGCCTACCGGCGGGGTTTCCAGCCGTGGTGAAGCCGACCCGCGTCACGAACTCGCTGCGCGCCCTCCGGTTCGCGCACGGCCAGATGACCCAGGCCGAGCTCGCCACCCGGCTCGGGGTGACCCGCCAGACCGTCATCGCCATCGAGCAGGGCCGCTACTCGCCCTCACTCGAAATGGCGTTCCAGATCGCGCACGTGTTCGCAGTCCCGCTCGAAGAAGTGTTCCAGTACCCGGAGGAGTCGTCGTGAAAGCCATTGTCCAAGACCGCTACGGAAATCCCGGCGTTCTCGAACCGCGCGACATCGAAAGACCGGCGCCCGGGCTCGGCGAGGTCCTCGTGCGCGTGCACGCGGCCGGCGTCGACCCGGGCGTCTGGCACCTGACCACCGGGCAGCCGTACCTGGTGCGCCTGCTCGGTTTCGGTGTCCGCAGGCCGAAGAACCCGGTGCGCGGCCTCGACTTCGCGGGCACGATCGAGGAAACCGGGGACGGTGTCACGAAGTTCCGCCGCGGCGACGAGGTGTTCGGCGAGTGCGCTGGAGCGTTCGCCGAGTACGCCGTCGCGAAGGCCGATCGGGTCGCCGCGAAACCGGCCCGGCTCTCGTTCGAGCAGGCGGGGGCCGTCGCGATCTCCGGGTGCACCGCCCTGCAGGGCCTGCGTGACGCGGGCCGGGTCCGGCCGGGCCAGTCCGTCCTGGTGATCGGCGCCGCGGGCGGCGTCGGGTCGTTCGCGGTGCAGCTGGCCAAGACCTTCGGCGCCGAAGTCACCGCGGTGTGCAGCACCGGCAAGACGGACCTGGTCCGCGAACTCGGCGCCGACCACGTCGTCGACTACACGCGCGAAGACTTCACCGGCCGGCGGTACGACCTCGTGCTGGACACGGCGGGCGCGCGCCGGCTCACGCACCTGCGCCGGGCGCTGACGCCGCGCGGCACGCTGGTGCTCGTCGGCAGCGAGACCGGCGGGCGGTGGTTGGGCGGCACCCAGCGGCTCGCCGGCGCGGCGCTGCTGAGCCTGTTCGTGGGTCACCGGCTGCGCGGCCTCGTCTCCGCGGTCCGCGGCGCCGACCTCGAAGTCCTGCGCGAGACGATCGAAGCCGGCGGCCTCACGCCCGCACTGGATCGCACGTACCCGCTCGCCGACGCCGCGGCCGCGATCGACTACGTCCACAAGGGACACTCGGCGGGCAAGGTCGTGCTCACGCTCGGAAGCGGCGGTCCTGCAGCTTCTTGATCCGGTCGACGTGGGCGGGGTGCCCGGCCAGTCGACGGCGAGCACGGCGGACAGGTCGGGCCGGGCCCGATCACCGGGTCAGCGGAAGATGCCCGCGTGCGCCTCGGCCCACTCGTCGAACGTCCGCGCCGGCCGCCCGGTCATCTCGTGGACCGTCGGGTACACCGTCGCCTCGTCCAGTGTCCCGTCGACGTAGAAGTTCCAGAACGCGTCGACGTACTCGCGCGGCATGCCCGCTTCGAGCTCCACCCGCGTCTCGTCGTTCGACAGCTCGACGGTCCGCAGGTCCCGCCCCAGCACCGAGGCCAGCACCGCGACCTGCTCCGCCGGCCGCATCGCCACGGGCCCGGTCAGTTCGTGCACCAGCCCTTCGTGCCCGCCGGCCAGAGCGAGCGCCGCCACCGCCGCGATGTCCGCCGGGTCGATGCACGCCACCGGGACGTCGGGGAACTGGACGCGGACCGTGTCGCCCGCGCGCAGCTGCGGCAGCCAGCGCAGGGCGTTCGACATGAACGCGCGCGGCCGCAGGAACGTCCAGTCCAGGCCCGATTCCCGCGCCGCGCGCTCGGACAGCGTCATGTACCGGGAGACGGCGTTGTCCATGTCCTCCAACGCCGCCGAGCCGCCGGACAGCAGCACGATCCGCCGCACCCCGGCGTCGCGCAGCAGGCCGGAGATGTCCTCGTACCCGGACAGCAGGAAGACGCCCGCGACCCCCTTGAGCGCGTCCGTGAGGCTTCCGGGCGAATCGAGGTCGCCCACGGCGGCTTCGACCCCGTCCGGGAGGGTGACGTCCGGCCGGCGCACCAGCGCCCGGACCGGGGCGCCCGCCGCCGCGAGTGCCGAAACCACTTCCGCGCCGACGTTGCCGGTGGCGCCGGTGACCAGGAACATCCGCTCAACCCCCCGGAGTCGTTCGTCCCGGCCAGCCTAGCGCCACCGGACGGACGTCAGTCCTGCGTCGGCAGCTCGTCGAACTCGACGACCTGGCGGACCTCCACCTCGATGTCCTGGTCGAACAGCTCGACGTAGCGCTTGGCGAACTCGACGGCCTCCGCCCGGTCCGCCGCGTTGATCAGCGCGAACCCGCCGATGACCTCCTTGGCCTCGGCGAACGGCCCGTCGGTCACGCGGATCGCGGCGCCGCGCGGCTTGCGGACCAGCGAGCCCTTCTCCGTCGGGTGGACGCCCTCCGCGGTGATCAGGATGCCCTTCTCCGCCGCCTCCTGGATGAACCCGCCCATCTGCTCGATGAACTCCTGGCTCGGGTTCCAGCTCTTCGGGTCCTGCTCGTCGACCCGGTGCATCATGAGAAACCGCATGGTGTGCTCCCTGGTGTTCCGTCGGCCGGGGTCCGGTGCGTTCCCGGACGCGGTGACCGGCCTTCACCCCCGCGTCGAACGGCCGCGACCGGCGTTCGACATTTCCCCGGGGAGATTTTTCCGGCAGAGTACCTGTGACCTGCATCACCACGGAGAGGGAGTCCGATGTCCATCCTCCTCGCGATCGGTACCCGCAAAGGCCTGTGGCTGGCGACCAGCACGGACGACCGGGCCACCTGGGAGGTCACCGGCCCGCACCACCCGATGACCGAGGTGTACGCGGTCGGCATCGACACGCGACGCGGCACCCCGCGGCTGCTGGCCGGGGTCACCAGCGAGCACTACGGGCCGAGCGTGGCCACCAGCGACGACCTCGGCGCGACCTGGACCGAACCGGACCACGCGCCGATCGCGTTCCCCGCGGACACCGGCGAGTCCCTGGCCAGGGCGTGGCAGCTGGTGCCGGGCCCGGAGAGCGAGCCGGACGTCGTCTACGCCGGCACCGAGCCGTCCGCCCTCTTCCGCTCCGACGACGGTGGCCGCACCTACGCGCTCGTCCGGGGTCTCTGGGACCACCCGCACCGCGAGCACTGGACGCCCGGGGGCGGCGGGAAGGCCGTCCACACCGTCCTCCCGCACCCCACCGATCCCGGCCGCATCACGGTCGCGATGTCCACCGGCGGCGTCTACCGCACCGAGGACGGCGGCGAGTCCTGGGCGGCGAGCAACACCGGCATCAAGGCGGTCCACGTGCCCGACCCGTACCCCGAATACGGCCAGTGCGTGCACAAGGTCGCCCGGCACCCGGCCGCGCCGGACCGCCTGTTCGCGCAGGTCCACCACGGCGTCTACCGCAGCGACGACGCCGGGGCGACCTGGCAGTCCATCGTCGAGGGCCTGCCCAGCGACTTCGGCTTCCCGATGGTCGTGCACCCGGGCCGGCCCGAGGTGATCTACACGTTCCCGCTGGTCGCCGACGCGATGCGGTTCCCGCCCGAGGGCCACTGCCGGGTGTACCGCAGCGAGGACGCCGGGAAGTCGTGGGAAGCACTGGGGCCGGGCCTGCCGGACGGGTATTGGGCCGGCGTCATGCGGGACGCGATGTGCACCGACGACGCCGACCCGGCCGGGGTGTACTTCGGCTCGCGGACCGGCGACGTCTACGCCAGCCGCGACGACGGCGACAGCTGGCAGCTCGTCGTCGCACACCTGCCCGACGTGCTGAGCGTCCGCGCCGCGAGGGTGTGAACCGTGCGGATCACCGTGCTGCTGCCCGGCACGCTGCGGGAGAAGGCCGGCGGCGAGGCCCGGCTGGACGTCGAGGTCGCCGAACCGGCCACCCTGGGCGCCCTGCTCGACGCGCTCGCCGAACGGTACCCGGCACTGGAACGGCGGCTGCGCGACGAACAGGCGGGGCTGCGCCGGTACGTCAACTTCTACGTCGACGGCGAGGAGTGCCGCCGCCGCGACGGCACCGCGACCGTGCTGCGCGCGGACGCCGAGGTGCAGATCATCCCGTCGGTCGCGGGAGGCTGAGCTCGTCGAACAGCGCCGCCGCCCGGCCGGCCGTCGCGGCCGCCCGGCGTCCGGTGCTCAGCAGCGCCAGGACGACCAGACCGGCTCCGAGCCCGGCGACCAGCCACCACACGCCGTGCCCCGCGCTCGAGAGCGCGACGCCCAGGGTGGTCCCGGTCTGCCGTCCGGCGGAGGCCAGTGACGCGGCCACCCCGGCCATCGAACCCGGCATGCCGGAGACGGCGGTGTTGGTGATCGGCGGGTTCACCGTGCCGAGGAACACGCCGAACAGCAGGAAGGTCGCGAGCACGGCGGGCAGCGGCGTGGCCGGGCCGAGGAACGCCGAGACGACGCCGCCCACGGCGAGGGCGGCACCGGCGGCCACCAGCGGCCACCGCGGCCCGCGCGCGCCGACGAACCGTCCGGTCCGCGGGGACAGGACCAGGACCAGCACGCCGACCGGCAGCAGGCACAGGCCCGCCGTCAGCGGGGTCAGGCCCCGGACGTCCTGCAGGTACTGCGTCGTGACGAACAGGAAGGCGCCGAACCCGCACAGCGCGAAGAGGGCCATGACTATCGCCCCGCTGAAGGAGAGACTGCGGAACAGGCGCAGTTCGAGCAGCGGGTCGGCGCGGCGCGGTTCGTACGCGAGGATGCCTAGGACGCCGAGCCCGGCGAAGACCAGCAGGCCGACGCTCCACGGTGACGTCCAGCCCAGCCGCGGCGACTCGATCAGCGCGGAGACGACGCTGCCGAGCACCAGCAGCACGAGCACCTGCCCCACCGGGTCGAACCGGCGGGCCCGCGGCGCACGCGACTCGGGCACGAACAGCGTCGTCGCGACGAGCGCGGCGGCGATGATCGGGACGTTGACCCAGAAGACGGCCCGCCAGCCGAGGCCGTCGACGAGCGCACCGCCGAGGATCGGCCCGAGCGCGAGCGCCAGGCCCGACATCGAGCCGAACACGCCGATGGCCCGGACGCGTTCGGCCGGCGCGGGGAAGGTGGTGGCGACGATGGCCATCGCGACCGGGTTGAGCATGGTGCCGCCGGCGGCCTGCAGCGCACGGGCCGCGATCAGCCAGCCGATGCCCGGGGCCAGGCTGCACAGCAGCGACCCGAGGCCGAAGAGGGCGAGCCCCCACCGGAAGACGCGGCGGCGGCCGAACCGGTCGGCGGCGGACCCGGCGAGCACGAGGAAGGCCGCCAGCACGAGCGTGTAGGCGTCGACGGTCCATTGCAGGCCGGAGACGGAAGCACCCAGGTCACGGCGGATGGCGGGCAGGGCGACGGTGACGATGGAGATGTCCATCACCACGACGACGATGCTGGCGCAACAGATGGCGAGCACGAGCCCGGGACGGTTGGTGGTCATGCTTTCGACGCTAGGATTTAGAGCGTGCTCGAAGTCAACCCGATCCCCGCGGAGGGCCTGTCGATCGCGGACGCGGCCCGCCGGACCGGGGTCAGCGCCCACACGCTGCGCTACTACGAACGAGCGGGCCTGGTGGTGACCCAGGTCGACCGCACCAGCGGCGGCCGGCGCCGCTACCACAAGCTCGACCTGGACTGGATCAAGATCTGCACCAAGCTCCGCGCGACGGGCATGCCGATCAAGACGATCCGCCGGTACGCGGACCTGGTCGCCGCCGGCCGCGGCAACGAGCAGGAGCGCCTGGCCCTGCTGGAGGAACACCGCGCCGACGTGCTGGCGAGGCTGGCGGAGCTGGAGGAGAACCTCAAGCTGATCGACCGGAAGATCGGGGTGTACCGGGGCCGCCTGGAGGCGGGTGACGCGGACGGCCTCTGGGCGCCGGGCCGGCCGCGCTGACGCCTACCCCAGGCCGCTGTACGCCGCGCCGACCATGGTCATGCCGCGGCCGTCGCCGACGATGGCGTCGAGCATCTGGTTCATCGCGTAGGCGACGGTGAGGCCGGCGTCGAGGTCGTTGAACACCAGCGAACCGCCCATGCCGCCCCAGAAGCAGTTCCGGCCGCTGATGCCGTAGCCCAGGCCGTACCGCATCGGGACGCCGAAGCCGTAGTCGAGACCGTGGTACTGCTCCTCCAGCGCCCGCTCACACCCGGCCCGCGAGAGCAGCCGGACGCCGCCGACGGCTCCGCCGGCCGACAGGACCGACTGGACCCGGGCGACCGACCGGGCATTTCCGTAGCCGGCCCCCGACGGGATTTCCGCGCGCCGCCAGGCCGCGGTGTTCGTGTCCTCGGGCACGAACTCGGGATTCGGGGCGGCGTCGAAGAGTTCGGTGGGCGGCGGCACGGTCAGCCCGCCGGGCGGGGCGAGGGACGGCGCCACGCGGTGGTGGTGGCGCTCGGGCAGTCCGATGTGGAAATCGGCGCCCAGCGGCCCGGCGACTTCCGCGGCGAAGAACGCGCCGATCGTCTTCCCGGTGATCCGGCGGACGATCTCCCCGAGCAGGAACCCCTGCGTGAGCGCGTGATAGCAGCCGATTTCCCCGGGCGTCCACCGCGGTTTCTGCGCGGCCAGCAAGGCGGTGACTTTGCCCGGGTCGCCGAGATCTTCGAGCGTGATCGGCGTGTCCCAGACGGGCAGCCCCGCCGTGTGCGACAGAACGTGCCGCACGCGGACGTCCGCGGCGCCGAACTCCGGCCAGTACCGGACGAGCGGCGCGTCGAGGTCGAGCTCGCCGCGATCGGCGAGGATCAAGGCGCACAAGGCGATCATCGTCTTGGTCGTGGACCAGACGTTGGTGATCGTGTCTTCCTCCCAGGCCACGGTCCGGCCGGCGTCGGCGTACCCGCCCCACAGGTCGGCCACCAGCTCTCCGCGGAAAACGACCGCGACCGAAGCGCCGACGTCGTCCTTGGCCAACGACTCCGCGAGCGCGTCGCGCACCTCTCCGAACCGCTCGTCGCACGTTCCGTGCACCTGCACCATGGGACCGGACTCAACTCCGCCTTCCCCGGCCACGCCACCGAATTAAACCCGGCGAGTTCCCCACGAAAAGTCCTTTGTCAACTTGTAGTGCGCCACCCGGGTGCGCCGGTGCCACGATGAATGCTCCGGACGGACGTATCGAAAGGTGCGCCGATGGCGACCGAAGTGGCGACCTTCTGCCCGCTGTGCGTGTCCCGGTGCGGAGCCACCGCCACCGTCGAGGACGGGCGCCTGCTCGCCCTGCGCCCGCTGCCCGGCCACCCCACCGGGCAGGCCCTCTGCGTCAAGGGCAAGGCCGCGCCGGAGATCGTCGAGCACCCCGGCCGGCTGCTGCACCCCCTGCGGCGGACCGCTCCGAAGGGAGCGGCCGACCCCGGCTGGGAGCGCATCGGCTGGGACGAGGCCCTGGCCACCGTCGCGACGCGGCTGACGGCGGTCGCCGCCGAGTCCGGGCCGGAAGCCGTCGTGTTCGGCAGCGCCTCGCCGTCGACGTCGGCGATGTCCGACTCGGTCGACTGGCTGACCCGGCTCCGGCGGGCCTTCGGGAGCCCGAACCTGGTCAGCTACATGGAACTATGCGGCTGGGGCCGGCACCTGGCCACCACGTACACCTGGGGCGAGCCGGTGCCCGGCGCCTACCTGCCCGATCTCGACCACGCCGGCTGCGTCCTCTACTGGGGGTACAACCCGTCGGTGTCCCGGCTCGCGCACGCCACCGCGACCACGGCGGCGCTGCGGCGGGGCGCGAAGCTCGTCGTGGTGGACCCGCGCCGGGCCGGCCTGGCGAGCAAGGCCGACCACTGGCTGCGCGTCCGGCCTGGCACGGACGCCGCCCTCGCGCTGGCGATCACCCACGAGATGATCGAAAACGGCTGGTACGACCCGGACTTCGTCGAACGCTGGACCAACGCGCCGTGGTCGGTCCGGACCGACACCGGCGACCTGCTGGCCCCCGGCACACCGGTGCCGGCCGGGGTGGCGACCCGCCGGGTCTGGGACCTCATCGCCGAAGAGTGCGCCCGGTTCGCCCCGGACGTCGCCGAGCGGATCACCGGCGTCCCCGCGGACCGGATCACCGCCGCGGCCCGGCTGCTGTGGGAGGCGCGCCCGGTCGCGTTCTACACCTGGAGCGGGCTGGAGCAGCACAGCAACGCCACGCAGACCGTCCGGGCGATCGGCCAGCTGTACGCCCTCACCGGCTGCCTCGACGTGCCCGGCGGGAACGTGCTGTTCACGTCCGTGCCGGCGAACCCGGTCGACGGACCGGCGCTCCTGCCGGACGGGCAGCGGGCCAAGGCCATCGGCGTCGGCGAACGGCCGCTCGGCCCGGCGCGGTTCGAGTACGTCACCGGCGAGGACTTCTACCGGGCGGCGCTGGACGGCGTCCCCTACCGGGCCCGGGCACTGGTCAACTTCGGCGCCAACCTGGTGCTCGCCCACGGCGACAGCGCGCGTGGCCGGGACGCCTTGCGCGCGCTGGACTTCTTCGTCCACACGGACTTGTTCATGAGCCCGACCGCGGAGCAGGCCGACATCGTGCTGCCGGCGACGAGCGCGTGGGAAGCCGAGGCCATGCGGATCGGGTTCGAGACCGGCCAGGACGCGCAAGCCACCGTCCAGCTGCGGCGTCGGCTGGTCGCCCCGCGCGGCGAAGCGCGTCCGGACCTGCGGATCATCTTCGACCTGGCCGTCGCGCTCGGGCTGGGCGAGCACTTCTTCGACGGCGACATCGAGGCGGCCTGGCGCCACCGGCTCGCCCCGAGCGGCCTGAGCCTCGACCAGCTGCGGGCCACCCCGGAGGGCATCCGCCTGCCGCTGAAGACGGTTTACCGCAAGTACGAACGGCAGGGCTTCCGGACGCCCTCCGGTGTCGTCGAGCTGTACTCCGAAACGCTGCTCCGGAAGGGCTATCCGCCGCTGCCGACCTACGACGAGCCGTCGATCGGCCCGCTGTCGCGGCCGGACCTGGCGGCCCGCTACCCGCTGGTCCTGACCTGCGCCAAGTCGCTGTTCTTCTGCGAGACCCAGCACCGCGCGATCACGAGCCTGCGCAAGTCCGCCCCCGACCCTCAGGTCGAGCTGCACCCGGACACGGCGGCGGCCCGCGGCATCTCCGCCGGCGACTGGGTGCGGCTGGAGACGCCCCGGGGCAGCGTCCGCGCGCGGGCGAAGTTCAACGTCAACCTCGACCCGGGCGTGGTGTGCGGCCAGCACGGCTGGTGGCAGCCGGCGGCGGGGCTCGGCGAGCCGGGCTACCCGGTCACCGGCGAGGGCAGCGCCAACCTCAACCTCGTGCTGAGCCAGGGACCGAGCGACCCGGTGAGCGGCAGTTCGCCGTTGCGCGCGTCGCTGTGCGAGATCGCGCTGGAGACCGGCTAGCGGCTCCGGGTCCCCAGGGCGGGCGATGATCGTCCGGGGTGCCGTCGTCTACCGTAAGGGTGGAACGGGCTACCGTCCGTGTGCTCCGACGGCGATGGCAAGGCGGCTGGTGAAGGAACGCGAGTTGCGGCGCCGCTGCAGGCGGCTGCTGAACGAACTGGGCATCCGGCCCCCGCTGGACGTCCTCGAGCTGTGCCGCAGCGTCGGCGAGCAGCGTGGCCGCCCGATCCGGCTGCTGCCGCACCGGATCCCGGTGCCGGGGCCGTTCGGCGCCTGGATCGCCACCGCCCAAGCCGACTACATCGTCTACCAGCAGGACACGAGCAAGGCCCACCAGCGCCACATCATCCTGCACGAGCTGGGCCACATGCTGGCCGGCCACGGCGCCACCGCGGAGAACCCCGACCTGGTCGCCCAGCTGGCGCCGGGCCTGGAACCGGAGGCGGTCCGGCGCGCCCTGCTCCGCACGTCCTACGACACCGACCACGAACGGGAGGCCGAGACGGTGGCGACGATCATCCTGGAGTGGGCCTCGGTCCTCGACCGGGTGGCACCGCCGTCGTCGGACGAGGGCGCCGCCCGGCGGATCGACGCGGCGCTCGACGAACGGCTGGGCTGGCTGTGAACAGCAAGGTCACGCTGATCGTGCTCCAGGGCGTCATCCTGTTCCCGGCGCTGCTGTGGAAGATCTACCAGCTGACGCGCGCACCGGGCGACATCGCGCGCTGGATGGTCACCGCGTGCCTGGCCTGCTTCGCGGCCGCGTACCCGCTGGGCCTGCTGGCGGGCGACGTCAACCAGCCGGACCCGGGGCGGATCGTGCCGCTGCTGTTCCAGCACATCTTCCTGTGCGGGCTGGTCTTTTCCCTGGCGTGTTTCTTCCTGTTCTCGGCCCTCCCGGCCGCGCGGGCCCGGCGCCGCGCGCTGCTGGAACTGATCCCGCTGGCCACGGCGATCCTGGTGATGGCCACGGTGACGGTGCTCATGCCGGACGTCCCGCCGGCGCAGTACCCCCGGGCCGCGGTATCGGTCTTCTACCTGGCGGCGGACCTGTATCTCACGTACGGCATCGCCAGCGCCTGCTTCTTCGCACGCCGCTACGCGCGCGGGGCGGCCCCGCGGCTGGCGCGGGGGTTGTCGGTGGCGTCGGTGGGTTTTGCGATCGGCGCGCTGGGCGGGGCGACCCTGATCGCGGTGGTCCTGGTCCGCTGGACGGGCGCGGCGATCCCCTGGCTGCTGGTGCAGGGCACGGTGTTCCTGGTGTTCCCGAGCGCGATCCTGCTCGTGGTGGGTCTGTCCTACCCCGGCGTCGCCACCCGCCTGGCGGCGGCCAGGGTGTGGTGGCAGCACCTGCGCACGTACCACCGCCTCCGTCCTCTGTGGACAAAGCTGCACGAGGCCTTCCCGGAGGACGCACTGAGCCGCACCCCGCGGGGCCACTGGGACACGCTGAGCGTCCTGGGCGTCCACCGCCGGTACTACCGCAGGGTGATCGAATGCCGCGACGGACTGGTCCGGATCAGCCCGTATGTGGCTCGCCTGGAAGGGCCGTTACCGGACCGGCTGACGGAGGCGTTGCGCGCCCACGCCCGCCGGGACCAGGTCCCGGAGGAGCCGATGCCGATCGCCATCCCGGACGGCGGCAGCCTGGACGAGGACGCCCGCGAGCTGGTCACGTTGTCGGAGTCCCTGGCGTCCCCGGTCAGCCGCACGGCACGGTGAGTTCCGCGCCGTTGGCGGTGTAGGTGGTGATCGCCGTCCCCTGGCACACGTACTGCACGACACCCTTGCCGCTGGCCACGACCTGCGCGCCACCGTCGGCAAGCCGCGAAATCGAGACGGGCAACGGGATGATGGGCCCGAGCGGGAAGTAGGAATACTGGTTGACCGCGGTCAGCGTGGTCCCGCTGAAGGTGAAGCTCCGGATCGGGCCACTGACGGCGTGCGCGGGAGCAACCCCGGCACCGCTCAGTGCGACAACCCCGACGGCGACCGTGGCGTATCGAGCAATCCGATGCGGAATGCCTACCGTTCTAACACCGCGGCCGCAGGGTGTCTGCCGCCATTCGTGCCGGTCAGCGGGCAAGCCACGGAGCGAGCAGCTTCTCCAGATCGGCATCCGAAAGCGCCCGCGGGCCGCCGTGGAACTCGTGCCACCGCGAAGCGTCGCGCGCCGCGTTGTACTCGACCTCGTACGCCCGCATCAGGACGTACATGAACGTCACCGAGCTGAACCGCTCACCGAGCAGCGTCCGCGCCTGGCGGGCGACGTCCGTGGCGCCGGTGAAGTCCGACAGTTTCAACGATTCCGCAGCCGGGTCCAGCAGGCTGGGCGCATACATCACGACGATTTCTCCATAACCGAAACGAAAACTCAGCCTTCGGCAGCAAGCTGCCCGCAGGCGGCGGCGATCTCCTGGCCGCGCGTGTCACGCACCGTGCACGCTACTCCCCCGGCGTTCACCAGCCGCACGAACTCCCGCTCCACCGGCTTCGGCGACGCATCCCACTTGCTGCCCGGCGTCGGGTTCAGCGGGATCACGTTCACGTGCACCAGCTGCCCCAGGTGCTGCCGCAACCGCTTCGCGAGCAGCTCGGCCCGCCACGGCTGGTCGTTGATGTCCCGGATCAGCGCGTACTCGATCGACACCCGGCGACCGGAGGTATCGGCGTAGTACCGCGCCGCCGAAAGCACCTCGTCCACCGACCACCGGTTGTTCACCGGCACCAGCGTGTCCCGCAGTTCGTCGTCCGGCGTGTGCAGCGACACCGCCAGCCGCACCTGCATCTTCTCGTCCGCCAGCTTGCGAATCGCCGGCGCCAGACCCACCGTCGACACCGTCACCGAACGCTGCCCGATCCCCAGCCCACCGGGAGCGGGATCGGTGATCCGCCGCACCGCAGCCACCACCCGCTTGTAGTTGGCCAGCGGCTCGCCCATCCCCATGAAGACGATGTTCGACAGCCGGCCGGGCCCGCCGGGCATCGTGCCGTCGCGCATGACCGCCGCCGCCGAACGGACCTGGTCGACGATCTCCGCCGTCGACAGGTTGCGGTCCAGGCCGCCCTGGCCCGTCGCGCAGAACGGGCACGCCATGCCGCAGCCCGCCTGGCTGGAAATGCACAGCGTCGCGCGGTCCGGGTACCGCATCAGGACGCTCTCCAGGAGCGTGCCGTCGTGGGCGCGCCACAGCGTTTTGCGCGTCGCGCCGTTGTCGGCCGCCAGGGCGCGGACCTCGGTCAGCAGCGTCGGCATCAGCGACTCTACGAGCCGCGCGCGCGAAGCCGCCGGGATGTCCGTCATCTCCTCCGGGTCCACGGTCAGGCGGGAGAAGTAGTGGTTCGACAGCTGCTTCGCGCGGAACGGCTTCTCCCCCAGCTCGGCGACGGCATCCGCACGCTCGGACACCGAAAGGTCGGCGAGGTGGCGCGGCGGCAGGCCGCGCTTGGGCGCGTCGAAGACGAGGGGAAGGGCAGTCATAACCGGACCAGTGTCCCACGCGCCCGCCGGGGCTGCCCGTGGCGCCCCCACCAGGTGTACCCCAGGTCACGGGCCGCCCCCGGTCGGCGGGGCCGGATCACCCACAGGGATGATCCACCGTGCACCGCGTCCGACGAGAGAGGTGAGCGCGTGTCCCTCCGGCACCTTGTCCTGGTTGTCGCCCTCACCCTGGGCGTCGCCGCCTGCAGCACCCCGGCGGAGAACGTGCCCGCGAAGCCGAGCGGGCCGCAGGCGAACGTCGGCGCCCTGCACCTGCCTCTGCCGGCGGGCGCGACCTACACCGAGCACAGCCCGGACGGCCTGCTCGACGGCTGCATCGCCGAAGGCACCGCGGTCTGCGAAGCGCGCGTTCTGGACCTGCGCAAGACGGACCCCGATGCCCCGATCAACCCGCCGAGCACGAAGCGGCCCTTCGGCTGGTACACCGGCACCGATCTGCCGACCTGCATCACGCCCGCTTCGCCGCCCGGGAAGGCCTCGGGCGCCAAGGACAGCAAGCTCCTCGACTCCGGCTTCGCGCCGATCGGGCCCAAGAAGGCCGAGTACGGCCGCTGGCAGGTCACCTGCGAGAACTCGGCGCAGAACAACCAGGTCCGGATGTGGTGGCTGCCGACGAGCAAGGTCCTGGTCGTCCAGTACGGGTCCTTCCCCGGCTGGGACGCCAAGATGGACACCCTGCTCGCCGGCGCCACCTTCAGCTGACGGCGTCGAGTGCGGCCCGGATGATCGCGTCCGTGTCGATGCCGTGGTAGCGGTAGACGTCCTCCAGCGACCCCGACTGCCCGAAGCCGGTGACGCCGAGCGCGACCGACGGCACCCGGTTGATCCCGGCCAGGAACGCCAGCGTGTGCGGATGCCCGTCGAGCACCGTGACCAGCGGCTTGGCGCGCGAAGCCGGGAAGACCTGGTCCAGGATCCACGACTCGGCGCCGCCCCGGCCCGACCGCGCCTGGAGAGCCTCGAACAACAGGCCCGGGCTGGTCACGCAGACGACGTCCGCCTCGACGCCGACCTGCGCCAGCCGCTCGGCCGCCGCCAAGGTGTCCGGCACCAGCGCACCCATCGCGGCGAGCGTGACGGCAGGTGAAGCGGCGCGCCGCAGCAGGTACGCGCCCGCCACGACCTGACGGCGACGGCGTTCGCGCGCGGCCGGGTCGGCGGGCACCGCGGCGAGGGTCTGGTCGACCGGGCGCGTCGAGAGCCGGAAGTACGACGACGTCCCGCCCGGCTTGCCGAGCCGGCCGAGCGCGGCCAGCAGCGTCCACTCGGTGTCGATCGCGAACGCCGGTTCGTAGCTGACGCAGCCGGGCTGCTCGATGCCGATCGACGGCGTGGTGATCGACTGGTGCGCGCCGCCTTCCGGGGCGAGCGTGACACCGGACGGCGTCCCGATCAGGATCGACTGCCCGCCCGCGTAGATGCCGAACGACCACGGTTCCAGCGCGCGCTCGACGAACGGGTCGTACATGACGCCGATGGGCAGCAGCGGCTCGCCCCAGCGGCTCCAGGTCGCGCCGAGCTCGCCCAGGAGGCCGACCAGGTTCGTCTCGGCGATGCCCAGCTCGACGTGCTGGCCGGTCGGCTTCTCCCGCCAGTGCATGATCGTCTCGGGGTCGTCCTCGAACCAGTCGCGGCGCTCGGTCGCCGACCAGACGCCGACCTTGTTGACCCAGCCGCCGAGGTTGGTCGTCGAGCTGACGTCGGGGCTGACCGTCACCACGCGCTTCGCCGCTTCGGGCGCTTCGCGCGTCAGGTCGAGCAAGACGCGCCCGAGCGCTGCCTGCGTCGTCGCGGTCCCGGACGGTGTACGTCCGATGTCGACCGGCAAGTCCAGAGAAGACGCCGAAGGAACGTCCGGACGGCGAAGGCGCGAAGCGACTTCAGCGCACAACGCCGCTTCGGGCGACCCGGCAGCGAAGCCCTCCCACGGCGAAGCGAGGTCCGTACCCAGCGAAGCAGCCAGCTCTTCCATCTGGGCCACGGTCAGCAGCGAGGAGTGGTTCTGCGGGTGCCCCTGCGTGGGCAGGCCGCGACCTTTGACGGTGTAACAGAAGATCACCGTCGGCCGGTCGTCCGCAATGGACGCGAAGACCTCGTCGAGCGAGCCGAGGTCGTGGCCGCCGAGGTTCCGGATCGCCGCCAGCAGCGTCTCGTCGTCCAGCGAGGCGACCAGCTCACCCAAAGCGGCGTTCCCCGCGGGCAGCCGGTCGCGCACCTGGGCGGCGTCGCAGCGCAGCAGCCGCTGGTACTCGGGATTCGGCATGCCGTCGATGCGGGCGCGCAGCTCGGCGCCGCCGGGCCGGGTGAACAGCTCCTCCAGCAGCCGCCCGTACTTCAGGGTCAGCACCTGCCAGCCGGAGGCATCGAACATGCCCTGCAGCCGCCCGGCCGCGATGTTCGGGACCACCCGGTCGAGCGACTGGCGGTTGAGGTCGACGATCCAGACGATCTCGCCCAGCTCGGCGACGGCCGGGTCGAGGATGGCCTCCCAGATCGCGCCTTCGTCGAGTTCGGCGTCGCCGACCAGCGAGTACTGCCGTCCGGTGCCGGCCGCCGAACCGCGGGTCGTCAGGTAGCGGCGGGCCAGCGCACCCCAGATCGGGGCAGTGGCGCCGATGCCGACCGAGCCGGTCGAGTAGTCGACGGGGTCCGGGTCCTTGGCGCGGCTCGGGTAGCTCTGCAGGCCGCCGAACTCGCGCAGCGTCGGCAGGTAGGCCTCGTCGAGCTCGCCGAGCAGGTAGTTGATCGCGTGGAGCACCGGCGACGCGTGCGGCTTCACCGAGACGCGGTCTTCGGGACGCAGGTGCCGGAACCACAGCGACGTCATGATCGAGACCAGCGACGCGCACGACGCCTGGTGCCCGCCCACCTTGAGCCCGGACGGGTTCGGCCGGACCCGATTGGCCTGGTGCACGATCGCGGTGGCGAGCCAGAGGACCCGCTGCTCGATCGCGGTGAGCGCCGGGGCGGTCACGGGGGCATGGGTCATCGTCGACACCTTTCGTGCAGGAAGCGCACACCAGGACAGCACTGGTGGACGCATCGCACAACCGATGCCGCCGCAGGTGCGCAGAATGCGCACCGGATCCCGAGGGCTCAGGCCTCCGGCTGCGCAGAATGCACGCGCTCCAGCAGGGGCGCCAGCCGGTACGGGACGAGCTCGCGCATGACGAGCGAGATGTTCGTCCGCTCGACGCCGGGCGAGGCCAGGATGTGCCCGGCGATCCGGTACAGGTCGTCGGCGTCGACGGCGACCACCTGCACCATCAGGTCGCTCGCCCCGGTCAGCCCGCACACCTCGGTGACCTCGGGGATCGCGGCGAGGGCGGTGCCGATCTCGGCGAGGCGCCGCTGATCGACCTGCGCGTTGACGAACGCCCGCAGCGGGTAGCCCAGCCGCGCCGGATCGATCCGGCGCTCGAACGACCTCAGGACGCCGCGCTGCTCCAGCCGCACGAGCCGGGCCTGCACCGTGTTGCGGGACAGGCCCAGCCGCTCGGCCAGCGCGACCGCCGTGGACCGCGGGTCCTCTCCCAGCGCCTGGAGCAGGCGCGCGTCGATCTCGTCGATGGTTTCCGGCACCCGCCGATCTTCCCAGGTGACCGGCGTCACCGAAGACCGGTTGCCAGGCGACCGTTTCCGATATATCGTGAACGTGTCGCAACAGTTCGAGAAAGGAACATGACATGCGTAGGCAACGACACCCCTTCGCTCACGAACGTGGGCGCGCACCTTTCGGGCCCTTCGGTGGTTTCGGCGAATTCCCCCCGGGCTTCGGCCCCGGTGGACGCGGTCGCGGCCACGGCCCGCACCGGCGGGGTCACGGCGGACGGCGCAGCCGCCGCGGTGACGTCCGCGCCGCGATCCTGGCGCTGCTCGCCGAGCAGCCCCGGCACGGCTACGAGATCATCCGCGAGATCGGCGAACGCTCCGGCGGCTTCTGGCGCCCGAGCCCGGGCTCGGTCTACCCGACGCTGCAGATGCTGGCCGACGAAGGCCTGGTGATCAGCAAGGACGAGAACGGCAAGAAGCTGTTCGAGCTGACCGACGCCGGCCGCACCGCCGCGGAAGAGCAGGACAGCACCCCGCCGTGGGAGCAGATCGCGCAGGACGTCGACCCGGTCGAGGTCGGGCTCGCGAAGGCGGGCAAGAACCTGGCCGCCGCCGTCGTGCAGATCATGCGCGCGGGCTCCGAGAGCCAGCAGGCCCGCGCGGCCGAGGTCCTCAACGACGCCCGGCGCTCGCTCTACGGCATCCTCGGCGAGGACGAGGACGAGTCCGCTTCGCCGGAGAAGGCGGAGTGACCAGGCAGGACGAGGCCGGTGGGCTTGACCCGCGCGTGGACGCGGTAGCCCACCGGCAACGTCAGGTCCTCGGCGCGATTCCCGTTACGCTGCAAGGACTCCGCGATCGCCTGTTCGGCGACCGGCCGGCTGAACTCGATCTTCAGCACCGCTTCGAGGTCCGCGGCGGTCGCGAAACGCCATTCGGTCGCGACGCGGCGGCAGCCGAACCCGGCCCGGGCGAAGAACCGTTCCACGGCGCCCGGGTCGTAGTGCGGTAGGTCGGCGCGCATCCAGCGGCCGTAGGGCTCGCTGGTGACGTCCAGGTCGACGATCAGGATCGCGCCGCCCGGCCGCAGCACCCGCTCCGCCTCCGCCAGCCCGGGCTCGCAGCCAGGCCCGAAGAAGTACGCCGTGCGCGCGTGGACGATGTCGACACTCGCGCTGCGGACCGGCAGCCGCTGCGCGCGGCCCATCCGGACGTCCACGTTCGACAGTCCCTCGATGCGCTTCAGCGCGCTCCGCACCAACGGCTCGTGTGGCTCCACTCCGAGTACCGAGCGCGCGTCCCGGGCGAAGCGCGGCAAGTGAAACCCGTCACCACAGCCGACGTCCAGCACGTCCAGACCGGCCCAGTCGTGCTCCTCCCGCAGCACCCGCCAGATCTCCCCGCCGCTGTCCTGCGCGCGGTTCTCCAGCTCGTAATCGGCCTGGTAGTACCAGATGTTGGGGCTCGGCACGACCTCCGTGCGCCGCGACGACCACCGCACCCCCGCTGCTCCTTCCGGGTCCTCGTCGCCGGGCCGTGCCCGCACGGTGGCGAATTCTTGGCGGAAAACTCACGGATCACGCCTAGAATCCGGTGGGTATCGGGAGGAGCACCCATGGCAATCGGCCCGTCCAGTACCCCGTCCCCGGTCCCGGCCGGAATTCCGTGCTGGATCGAGCTGGCCTGCCGGGAGCAGGCCGTGGCGGAAAGATTCTACGGTGCCCTCTTCGGCTGGGAGTACACCACTCAGCGAGATCCGGCCACGTCCGACGGCCGCTACTCCATCGGCGCGCTCAACGGCCTCCCGGTCGGCGGGCTCTACCGCGCGGTCCAGGGCGCGCCGCTGGGGTGGATGCCGCACATTTCCGTGCCGCACACCGCGAGCGCGGCCGAGTGGGTGGAGCACCTCGGCGGGCGGATCACGCTCGGGCCGGTGGCCATCCCGGACCGCGGCACGATCATGCACGCCCTCGACGCGTGCGGCGCGCCGGTGGTGTTCTGGGAGGTGCCGCCGAACTGGGAGTTCGTCACCGGCATCCCGAACACCTTCAGCGGCGCGGACCTCAACACCCACGACGGCGTCGCGGCGGATCACTTCTACACCAAGCTGTTCACCTACGGCAGCCATCAGATCGGCGACGGCGAGATGCTGGACTACGTCGAATGGCTCATCGAGCACGAGCCGGTGCTGTACCGGTACGTGATGGGTTCGGAGTACAGCCGCGACACCCCGCCGCACTGGCTCGTGTACTTCGACATCGACCCGGCCCGCGGGGTCGACGCGGTCGCGGGCGAAGCGATCATGCACGGCGGCACGGTGGTGATCCAGCCGTACGACACGCCGTTCGGCCGGATGTCGATCCTCGCCGACCCCGAGGGAGCGGTGTTCGCGGTGATCGACCACTCGCGCGTCACCGAAGGCTGGGGCCGCGCGGAGGTCGACGACCCCTACGACGACTAGACCGGCACGAACGCCGAAAGCAGCAGCCAGGACACGACGGCCGACGGCAGCAGCGAGTCGAGCCGGTCCATGATCCCGCCGTGCCCGGGCAGCAGCGTGCCCATGTCCTTGACGCCGAGATCGCGCTTGATCAGCGACTCCACGAGGTCGCCCAAGGTCGCGGTCAGCACGATGGCCACACCGAAGATCACGCCCTGCCAGACGTGGCCGTCGAGCAGCAGGCTGAGGGTGAGCGCTCCGGCGACGACGCCGCCGATCACCGAGCCGGCGAAGCCTTCCCAAGTCTTCTTCGGGCTGATGGTCGGCGCCATCGGGTGCTTGCCGCCGAGAACGCCGGCGATGTAGCCACCGGTGTCCGACGCGACGACGCCGATCAGGAAGGTGAGCACCCGTCCGACGCCGTCCTCCGGCGGCACGAGCATCGCCGCGAAGGCTCCGAAGAGCGGCAGGTACGCGGCGGCGAAGGTGGACGCGCTGATGTCGCGCAGGTAGCCCTTCGCCCCACCGGGCAGCCGCCAGAGCAGGCAGGCGAGCACGGTGAGGACGAACGCGGTGAGCGCGCCTTCCCGCCCGAACGGCCAGGCGAGCCAGATCATCGCCTGCCCGCCGACGAGCACCGGGATCATCGCGACCCGGATGTCGGCGACCCGGCGCAGCACCCCGGCGAATTCGAAGGTGCCGACCGCGATCGCGATCGCGATGATCCCGATGAAGAGGTAGCGAACGGTGAGCAGCGAAACGATGATCGCGGCCCCGAGCAGAAGGGCGACCCCGATGGCCGCGGGCAGGTTCCGCCCGGCCTTGGAGGCCTTCTTGACCGCCTCGGGCGGCGCCGGCGTGTCCGACGCCCCCGTCTCCGGGTCCGCGGGAGTGCCGTCGGCCGAGGCCGCAGGCGCTTCCGCAGCGGTGGTCCCGGCGGCCGACAACCGAGCCGGTTCGCCGGCCTCCGAAGTCTCCGGCACGACCGGCGTCCCCGCGGCCCGGCCGGTTTCCGAGGTCGCCGAAGCCCCGCCCTCGCCCGGGAAGTCCGGCGTGGCCGGGGGGCCGGCTTCGCCCGGCTCCGGCGTCCCGGGCGCGGCCGCCGGCTGTGCTCCGGTGGCGTCCACCCGGTCCTCGCGTTCCTCGCTCACCTGTGCCATCAGACCTCGAGCAGCTCGGCTTCCTTGTGCTTGACCAGCTCGTCGACCTTGTGCACGTAGGTGTCGGTCAGGTTCTGCAGTTCCTTCTCCGCGCGCGCGACGTCGTCTTCACCGGCCTCGCCGTCCTTGGCGATGCGGTCCAGCTCGTCCTTGGCCTTGCGGCGGACGCTGCGGATCGAGACCCGGGCGTCCTCGCCCTTGCCCTTCGCGACCTTCACCATCTCCTTGCGCCGCTCCTCGGTGAGCTGCGGGATGACGATGCGGATGACCTGCCCGTCGTTGCTCGGGTTGACCCCGAGGTCCGACTCCCGGATCGCCTTCTCGATCGCGCCGAGCTGCGACTGGTCGTACGGCTTGATGAGCGCCATCCGCGCTTCCGGCACATTCACGCTGGCCAGCTGGTTCAGCGGGGTCGGCGAGCCGTAGTACTCGACGACGATCCGCGAGAACATCGCCGACGAAGCCCGGCCGGTGCGAACCGACTGCAGCTCGTCCTTGGCGACGGACACCGCTTTTTCCATCTTCTCCTCGGCATCGAGGAGGGTCTCGTCGATCACGGTCACTCCCGTAGTTGTGATGGGTGGCGCTTGCTGATCCCAGCAGGTCTAGGCCGGCACCCCGGCAGTGGGGGTGCTGACCAACGTGCCGATTCTTTCACCACTCACCGCGCGGGCGATGTTCCCCTCGGTGAGCAGGTTGAACACGATGATCGGCATGTTGTTGTCCATGCAGAGGCTGAACGCCGTCGCGTCGGCGACCTTGAGGTCCCGCTCCAGCACCTCGCGGTGGGTGATCTCGCGGAACATCTCGGCGGTGGGGTCGGCCTTCGGGTCCGCGGTGTAGACGCCGTCGACGGCCTTCGCCATCAGTACGGCTTCGCAGCCCAGCTCGAGCGCCCGCTGCGCGGCCGCGGTGTCGGTGGAGAAGTACGGCATGCCGACCCCGGCGCCGAAGATCACGACGCGGCCCTTCTCCAGGTGCCGCTCGGCGCGGCGCGGGATGTAGGGCTCGGCGACCTGGCCCATCGTGATGGCGGTCTGCACGCGGGTGGGCAGGCCCTCCTTCTCCAGGAAGTCCTGCAGTGCCAGGCAGTTCATCACGGTGCCCAGCATCGCCATGTAGTCGGCGCGGTCGCGGTCCATGCCGCGCTGCGACAACTCGGCGCCGCGGAAGTAGTTGCCGCCGCCGATCACGACCGCGACCTGGACACCGGTGCGGGCGACGTCGGCGATCTGCTGCGCGACCGAGTGCACGACGTCGGGATCGACGCCGATCGAACCACCGCCGAACATCTCGCCGCCCAGTTTCAGCAGCACCCGCCGGTAGCCACCTTCGACCCGGTCACCCATCTATGTCGCCTCCTAGGCCTCTCGACCTGTTTTTGTCATATCCAGACCTGACAGTGCCCCGTCCCCGATTGGACGGAGACGGGGCACTGGGTGAAACCTACGCCCGGACCTGGCCTCAGGCCTGGCCGACCTCGAAGCGCGCGAACTTGGTCAGCGTCACGCCGGCCTCGTCCAGCAGGGCCTTCACGGTCTTCTTGTTGTCCTTGACCGACGGCTGCTCGAGCAGCACGTTGTCCTTGTAGTAGGCGTTGACCTTGCCCTCGATGATCTTCGGCATGGCCTGCTCCGGCTTGCCTTCCTCGCGGGCGGTCTGCTCGGCGATGCGGCGCTCGTTCTCGACGATGTCGGCCGGCACCTCGTCGCGGGTCAGGTACTTCGCGCGCAGCGCGGCGACCTGCATGGCAGCCCCGCGGGCGGCCTCGGCGTCGTCACCGGTGAACTCGACGAGCACACCGACGGCCGGCGGCAGGTCGGAGCCGCGGCGGTGCAGGTAGGTCGCGGTCTGGCCCTCGAAGGCCACGACGCGGCGCAGCTCGAGCTTCTCGCCGATGCGGGCGGACAGCTCCTGGACGACCTCGTTGACGGTCTTGCCGTCGAGCTCGGCACCCTTGAGCGCCTCGACGTCGGAGGTCTTGAGCGACTTCGCGACCTCGACGATCTTCGCGGCGAGCGCCTGGAAGTCGGCGTTCTTCGCGACGAAGTCGGTCTCGGAGTCGAGCTCGATGAGGACGCCGCCGTCGCCGGTGACCAGGCCCTCGGCGGTGGCGCGCTCGGCACGCTTGCCGACGTCCTTGGCGCCCTTGATCCGGAGGAACTCGACGGCCTTGTCGAAGTCGCCGCCGTTCTCCTCGAGGGCCTTCTTGCAGTCCATCATGCCGGCGCCGGTCATCTCGCGCAGGCGCTTCACGTCAGCGGCGGTGTAGTTCGCCATTCTGGTAAATCCGTCCTTTGCAGGAAATCTGTGGGTTGCTACACCCGTGCGGCCGGGCCCCGGGGGGCGGGCGCCCCGGGGGGGGGGGGAGACGGGGGGGGGAT